>NZ_QKQR01000047.1:0-19358 GCF_008042305.1 Bacillus sp. AY18-3
GATAAACACACTACCATTGATCATATACAAACTGTTAACACATCCCTTCATAGTAATATTTTATAAATATTTATATATAAATATAATGTTATTAAATTCACTTGTATAGAATTATATTTCATTCTAGAAAACATTTATTTAAAAAATAAATGCTTTCTAGTTAAAATACTTTTCAAAACAAAAACAATCGTGAACTCGTTTAAATTGTTTTCTTATCTCTTCTTTATTTTCACCTGTAAAATGAGCAAATGTTTGAACTGGATATAACTGATCTATATTACTTTTCATTACACCTTTTATCTCGTCTGTATGATCGGAATATACGTGTAAATATGAATCTACGATTACAAATTCGTTCTTTTCATACCATCCATGTACCCATAGGTTGTTCCTAGTCCATGCTTCTAATCGATTTAAGTTAAGTTCTTTCGCTAACTTCTCTGCCTCATTTAATAGTTGATTAGCAATCTTCATTCTACGAAAATCCGGATGAACTGCAATATGCCAAATCATGCCGCCAAGACCAGTTCCTCTTGAACAAACTGCACGTTCTTCTAATTCATATTCGATATCTATTAAACCCACAATTTGATTTTCATATACTGCTACTAATTCAATAGCAGGATTTTCATATTTTTCTTTCTCTCTAAATACATTATCGTAATATGCTGTATCTAAAAAAGATAACACACGACAACGTACCCAACCAGTTTCATCCTCTTTTCTATACGCTCTAATTTCTATATCCATATAATTAAAAAGCTCCTTCTATTTCTGTCATTAATTTTTCGGATCCTGCTCCTTTATTTGATGGAATAACTAATGTAATTCCTAAGCCTGGATATACGGCTGAGCGAAAACTGACTCCTGGATCATATCCCATTACATGATATTTGAATATCTTGTTTTCTCTTGTTTCAATCCATATTCCATAGCCGTAAGACTGATTATTATTTACTTGAATATGAGGAGTTAAAAGCATGTTTGTATATTCTCGGCTTATGATTTCATAGTTAAATAACGCTTCCCAGAATTTCAGCATGTCTGGCGCAGTAATAAAAGCACCACCATCAGAACCACCTTTTATTGGTATAGAGTAGGCGTTTGTTCTCCAATTTTGGTTAATTTCGTCTTTTATATATCCTAAAGCTGTGTGTCTTGGTAAACTATCTAAAGAAAAATAGCCAGAATCATTCATACCAATTGGATTGAATATATTTTTTCTATATATTCCGTAAATTCAAATCCTGTCTGTTCTTCGATTATTAATCCACGTATGATAAAACCTGCATTGTTGTAATGAAACTTACTTCCAGGTGCAAACATCATATTTCTGTTTTGGAATAATGGTAAGAAGTCTTTTAAATTTTTTAATAGATACATAGGAGTTTGTTCCCAAAGATCTTCGAAGTTATCCATAATACTTTCATCAAAATAATCTGGAATACCCGAACTATGCGTCAAAAGGTGATGTATTGTAATATCTTCATTGAAGTTTGGAAAGTTTATACGTAAACAATCTTTTAACTTTGTTTGAAAAGTAATTATCCCCTTCTCAACAAGTTGACAGATACCGATAGCAGTGAATATTTTACAACCGGAGGCAATTCCGAACCTTGTTTGTAGCGTATTATTTATACATTCATTGCGATTTGCGTAACCAAACGCCTCTTCATAGACTAAGCCTTTTTCTTCTTTTACTAAAATTACCCCAGAGAAATCTATATGCTGATGCATTTCTTTTACAATGCTGTCTATTTGATCTTTTGTTTTCATTACAAAAACCACCCTCGTTTATCAATATTGTTCACCCTTCTTATATTTCCATATATAGGAGGGTAAACCCTCCTATTGAATACCGTAAATCAAAACCAAGATTACTATTTTGAATTGATTGACTCAGAGGAATGCACTTTAGACTGTGATGGCAATAAAATAAACACACACAATATGATAGTTATAAGGAACATGATTGATGATCCTATAATAACTACAAGTTGTATAGAAATAAATTGGGTTACAACTCCGAATAGAATCGTAATCGAAATGGTCATGAACGCAATAACAAGCCCATACATACTCCCAATCCGTCCCATGATATGGACAGGGACATTATTTTGATAAAAGGTATAAAATCCTGTATTTGTTATAGCTCCTAAAATAAACCCGGCTCCAGCAAGACTAACTAAAAAGCCATATTCACTATCTGTTAACAATAAAATTTTTTTCGCAAATGACAATTCAAGTGAATCAGTTGCGGCAACTAAAACCATCATCCCTTGAAATAAGAAATACACAAAAACGATATATAAAGATTTTTTACTGAAATTTAAAACGATGTTCCAATCTTTTTTTAGTAGAGCTAAAGATAACCTATCATTTGACGTAGTAATATCGGATTTTTTATCAAGATTAGGTAACAGCAATGTAATTACTCCTGATAAGAGAAATGCTATAGCGTTTATATATATAGCAAACTCCGGTGTACTTGCTATTAACAATACTCCCGCTATCGCTGGACCAATTAATGATGCACCAGATCCTATTAAACTACGTAATGAGTTGAAACGTTGTCTTTTCTCTACTGGTATTAATTTCGTCATATATGTCATAGCAGTTGGCTCATAAATTGCACTGGTCATACTGATAAAGAATACGAATACATAAACAATCCAAAGTGATGGAAGTAAAGGTAAAATAGCGATAAATACCGCACGATATATATCGAGGTGAATCATTAACTTCCGTTTATTTAAACGATCAATCATACTTCCTGACCATGCGTTTGTAAATAAAGCGGCTAATGGTTTAATTACATATAAAGTAGCAACAGCTAAGGCTGAGCCTCCCATATTATAGACAAGTACATTCAGTGCTATTAAGTAAATCCATGCCCCTAAATTCGCAATACCAACTCCAGACAGTAGTAATAATGGATATTTCCAATCTTTAAGTAAGTTTTTCATTTTAGGCCCCCGCTTTTCAAATTGTTTTGAAACAATAAAAAAATCCCACCCCCAAGACTTTTAGTCTTAGGGACGAGATTTATCATCGCGGTGCCACCCTAGTTTGTTAATATGTCGCCATATTAACCTTATCAGGTACTGCATTCTAATTCATGCTTATACCATAGCTCTATAACGGGAGCTCCCGTCACACTATCCCCTAATAAAAGGTTCCGATGTGCTGCTCAGAGGCTTGGTTCAATAAAGAATTTTTACTCCTTTTCAGCTAAATGGAGCTCTCTGTGAAAAATTCATTTTATTTACTCTTCTCTTCACTGCATTTGATTTTTTTCATATTATCACAGAAATATTTAACTGTAAATAAAAAATAATCAGATATTTAATGGCGTGTTTCTGTTGATTCTCTTATTTATTATTTTTTCAAAAAATTACGGTGCGTGAAATTACTTAAATCTATAAAATAAAGAGCCTATTGTATATAGACCCTTCACTTTGTCCGAATTAATTTGTATTCGCCTCTGCTAACGGTTGTAACGGTGGTTCCAATTCTAGGATTAATGCATCGCCTTCTTGTATATCTTGTCCCTTTTCAATGCTCTGACTCGTTACATAGCCCGTACCTGTAGTTTTTAAATCTAATTTTAATAATTTAGAGAAATACATAACATCACGCATTGACCAACCTTGTAAATTTGGCATTATTGCGTCCTTCCCTAATAAAAATATACGATCCCCTTCACTCATTACTTCACCAGATTGCGGATATTGTTTTATTATTTTTCCTTCGCCTAAAATTATCGGTTGGAGCTTCTCTTTTTTCACACTATTCTCTATTGTATCCATTGATTGATTGACATAGTTTTGTACTTTTAATTGGGATCGTTTCGTTGCATCTGCCATTTGTTTTTCTGTATATGGTTTCACCTTTAAATATTCAAGGCTATTTTTCACAACTGGTTTAAATATTTCAGCAAGCGGCTGAGCTCCATACTCGTCTCCCTTTAACTTTGGTTGTTTAATAGCTAAGTATACAATTAACTCTGGGTCATCAATCGGAGCCATACCTAAAAATGAAAAAATATAATTTTCTTTCCCTTCCATATATCGTCCATTTTCAGGATTCGGAATTTGTGCTGTTCCGGTCTTACCTCCTATTGGATAACCATCTACTTTATACATTGTACCAGTACCTTTTGAAGACGTAATAACACGCTCCATTAAGTTCCTTACCTCGTCCGCTGTCTCTTTTTTTATCGGATTCCCAATTTCTTTCGGTTGATTTTCCATAATAACTTGTTTGTTTGTCGGATTTACAACTTTGTCAACGATATATGGTTGCATCATTTTTCCGTCATTTGCTATAGCAGTAGCTGCTTGGATTAATTGAATGGGAGTTACTGTAGAACCTTGTCCGAAAGAAGTTGTGACTTGTTGAATTTGTGTATTTAATAATAATGTGTTTTTACTTTCGCCAGGTAAATCTATTCCGGTTTTTTGGTTGAATCCAAATTTATTCATATATTGCT
Organism: Bacillus sp. AY18-3; assembly: GCF_008042305.1. NCBI lineage: Bacteria > Bacillati > Bacillota > Bacilli > Caryophanales > Bacillaceae > Bacillus > Bacillus sp. AY18-3. The sequence continues at coordinate 4,493 of NZ_QKQR01000047.1, forward strand.
TAAATTTATCCGGTTTCAATAACTGATCTTCTAAAATAGAAAAAGCTACGTTGGATGATCTTTCAAACCCTTCATCAAATGTAATAGATCCCCACCCAAACCCACCGTTATGATCTTTTATATCAGATGAACCAACTGAATATTTTCCAGATTGGAAATATTCTTTCCCGTTATATACCCCTTCATTTATTGCAGCAGCTAACGTAAATACTTTCATTGTTGAACCTGGTTCAAATGCATTTGCGATTGGGTCATTTAAAAAGTATTCAATATCGCCTTTACTAGGATTAAAACTTGGTTTACTAGACATCGCTAAAACTTTCCCTGTCTTTGGATCCGCTATGATTCCTACTAACATAGAAGGATCATAGTGATCTTGTGCCTTATTCATCGCTTCTTCTAAAAAACTATTAATTTGTTTATCAAGCGTAAGGTACACGTTATTTCCATTTTTAGCGGGTTCTATTTTTCCTATATCATTTGTAAGGGGGATGCCTTTTCGTGCTCCCACATATTCTATTTTCCCATTTGTCGAGCGCAAATATTTATCCAGACTCTTTTCAAGTCCGAATTTCCCTTCTGTATTTCCTTTATCGTCAGGTCTAGCAAAACCAAGAATATAAGATGCAAAATCTTCATTTGGATACACTCTTGCTTTCTCTGGCATAAAAGAAACACCCGGAATTTTCATTTTCCCGATTTGTTCTTTCAATTCTCTAGATAAATTCCGACCAACTTTTCCGATTTCAACTTGCGTACGTCCATCATGAAAATTTTTTAATACATCCTCTTTATCAATTTCAAGCGCAGCAGCTAATTGCCTTGCGGTTTCATCTTTATTTTTCACTTTATTTGTTCCTTTTAAATTCACAACAACACGATATGTTGTGGAATCTTGGACTAACACTTTTCCAGCTTGATCATAAATCGTGCCACGATTTGCTTCCAAAACACCCTTTTTATTATGTTGTTCAGTTGCAAGGTCCTTTACATCTACATTATGGACGACCCCTACTGCTTGAATATAGAAAAAACGCAAAAGCATAATAAGAAACAAAACAATAAAAGCAACCATAAAATACCGCGCGCCTTTATTCGTTTGAAGTTTATGCATATTTATCCCCTTTCTTTCACAATTAACTACTGCAGAGGTGTGCTACAAATTATGTAATTTTTGCTTTCAATACTATATGTTTCGAACTTTTCCTTTTAATTCCTTTAAAACAATGTGAAACTAGTTATTGTTATTGATAGTTTATTTATATACTCAAAATACAGTACGTGAAATTTTCGAATATTCATTCTTTCAATTTTGCTACATAACACTCAAATTCTTTTTGCAAGTAATCTATTCACTTGTATACAAAAACCCTCCTTTCAATTTCCAAAGGAGGGAGGGGCAATATATAAAAGGCTAGTTATGAAATTTAAGCTACATGGTTATATTTCTTTAGAAAAGGAATTCGTTTCGCTACGAGTGCATACATTTTGAAAACAAGTTTTGCGATTGGTTCAAATATACGTTTTTTCTGCAATAATAAACTGCTTGTTATAATCGTTATTACAGCTGCACCCATTACATCTAAAGGAAAATGAACACCTACATACAAACGAGATATACAAACTAAAACCGCCCATAAAAGTGCAATATATCTCAACTTTTCTCCTCTAAGCATAAAAATGAATGCAATCGATAATACAAGTACAGAATGATCACTAACAAATGATGAGTTCTCTGCATGAGGTACTAATTGATTCACATCATATGATACAAAAGGACGTGGATGATAATATACTACATGAATAAAAACATTTACTAGTAATGCAATTATTACTGAAAGTGTCGTATACAACACTGTATATTGTTTCCTTATCGCATTCTCTTTCTTTCCGTTATGAAACCATAAGATAAACATGAATAGAATAGCCACATATGCAGCGCTATTTGTAATAGCAATCATTACCTTATCTAAGAGCGCAGATGTACCTGCTAAATTGTTTATCCATTGAAATACTGTGTAATTCACGTTACTCTCTCCTTATAATTTCTTATATTACTTGAAATAAAGATACAAGTTGACTTGATTTACACAGTATACAACTTTTACACATATTTAGATTTTCACTTTATTCATTTTACTATTTTTCATTTGACAATTATGTAACTATTTACATGAATTAAAGATATATAGGGTTGAAAAACCTTTTAAGTCAAATGATTCACAAACTATAAGTGTATATATTACATAACATATCCATATAAAAACATAGGTTATTAAATCATATTTTTATTCCATACGTAGAGCGATATTACCGAACTGTTCTCCTTGTTTCATACGACTTAACGCTTGAATGGCTTCTTCTAACGAATATACTTTATCAATAATTGGTTTAATTTTATGTTTCTCAATAAACTTAACCATTTCATTAAATTCCTCACGGCTACCCATAGATGTTCCCATTATATCGATTTGATTATAAAATAATGCTCGTAAAGGTAATTCAATTTTATCTCCTGAGCTAGCACCAAAATTAACAATTCTCCCATTTGGTTTTAATACATCAAAATATTGTAAGAATGTTGCTGGACCTATACTATCAATTATTAAATCTACTTTCTCTCCGCGTAAACTCTCTTCCCAATTTCCAGAACTATTAAAAGAAAAGTCTGCGCCATATATTTTGGCAAACTTTCTTTTACTCTCTACCCTTGAGGTAACACTTACTTTTGCACCAATTACTTTCGCAAATAACATGGTAAATGTCGCTACACCGCCGCCTATCCCCGGAATTAAAACATGTTCTCCACACTTTAATCTACCCTTTGTAAAAAGTGCTCTATATGCAGTTAGTGCCGATAAAGATAGAACCCCAGACTCTTCCCAAGTAAGATATGACGGTTTTGCCACTACATTTTCAGCTGACACAATAACATATTCAGCAAACGTTCCATTTTTCGGTCCACCTAACACCTCTGGTAAATCTGGTACTTCAGCAATATTATCCCATCCAATACTAGGATTAATAATAACCTCGCTATTTAATAAATTATTTGAAACACCTTCTCCGATTTCTGTAACAATTCCTGAACCATCTGACCCTATTACTAACGGCAGCTCCATTTCCTTTCTATTGTATATAATAAATAAATCCCTATGATTTAATCCTGCAGCTTTTAACTTTACTTTTACTTCACCGGCATTAGGATTTGTTTCAGGTAAAAATTTATATTCTAATCCTTCTACCCCTTTTTTATATTGATGTACAATAGCTTTCATTGTTTAATTCCCCCTTAATATTTTCAATGTACTAGAAATATCGAAATAAATAAAATAATCCGTCTCCAATAATTAGAAATAATGTATATCGTTATGACAAAAGAAAAAAATCCCTCCCTATAAATAACGTAGGAAAGGTTTTTAAAATTTTTTAGATAAGAATCTGTAATTTTAGTTTTTTTGAGTTTTGGCCAATTCTAAAATTCTTTGAATAAACGGTGCCTTTTCCTTTGTATATGAAACACGATCAAAAGGATATGTAGTTGCAAGTTCCTCTTTTAATTCTCTATATTCTTTCTGTGCCCATTTATGTTCTATAAGAAAATCACGAAATAAAATGTTATTCTTCCACTCCTCACTATTATAAATATAAACATGTAAATGATGAGTACCAGCTCTCCATTTTCCCTTTCTAAAAAAACGTCGATTGGGTGTTTCTTTTGGAACATACTCATACCCAATTTTTAATAGCGCTTCAATCCAATTTTCTGTAATTTGCAAATCCGTTACACCAATCATCATATCTATTAGTGGTTTCGCTCCTAATCCCTCTATGGAAGTACTTCCTATATGTTCAATAGCAATACAATCTCCTCCGAATAAAGAAATAAATTTCTCTTTTTCTATTACATACTCTTTATGCCATTCTTTTTCATATGGCTTAATAACGATTTGTTGTTCCATTTTATCCACCCTCTTATAATCTTTTATTATTATATTTATAAAATTTCATGTGATTAACATAGGATTTTCACAAAATATGTCGAATACTGAAATATACAACTTTATTATAATAAATGCGAGGTATAATATGAAAGATATTCCAGTTGAAATTCAATTGAATCAAGTTACATTCCAGTTAAAAGAACATCATAATTTTGATTGGCTATTGAAATTAGGAAACGTATTTGCGGTTTTTGACCAGCAAGATTCAGGCAATCTATCTTTTGGTGTAGAAAAAGATGGGCGTAAGAAATTTATTAAATATGCAGGGGCACAAACACTTGCATATGAAGGAACTGTGAAAGACGCTATTGAAAGGTTAAAAAAATCGGTTTTCCTATATGAGGAATTAAAGCATGACTCGCTTATAAAACTAATTGAACACTTTCCAGTTCACTCTGGATATGTATTAATTTTCGATTGGTTTGATGGTGAATGTCTTCATTCACATTGGAGTTTCCCGCCTCCTGAGAAATATAAAAATCCAAACTCTCCTTATTATAAATATAAGCATTTATCTGTTTTGGAACGAATTCAATCCTTAAATTCTATGTTTTCTTTCCATACATATGTCGAAAAGAAAAACTATGTAGCAATAGATTTTTATGACGGTAGTATTTTATATAATTTCCATACAAATGAGACGAAGATTTGTGATATTGATTTATATTCTAAAAAACCATACGTGAATAAAATGGGAAGATTATGGGGTTCCTCGCGTTTTATGTCTCCTGAAGAATTTGAGCTAAACGCTATGATTGATGCAAGAACAAATGTATTTAATATGGGGGCGATGGCTTTCGAAATTTTAGGAGGTGGAAAAGATCGTTCCTTTACAAAATGGAAAGCAAGTAGGAATTTATATGAAATAGCGTATCGTGCTGTAAATGAAAGCCGAGCTGAACGATATGAATCAGTTAAAGTATTTTATGAAGAGTGGATAAACGTGGCAAATGCTGAAAAGATATAACCTATATTATTAAAAACATAAAGTTTCTACTATAATCATGTATAATACATATAAAATGGAAATTCAAAATAACGAGGAAAATATTATGAACTTTGTTTATATTAATCAAAACGTATTAAATAATCTTCTTTACATTTTAAGTAGTATATTTATTTTTTATTTTATATATGATAGCGGACGCTATTTAAAGAAATATAAAAAATTACTTATTATCCTTTGTACGAGTATCCCTCTTATTTTATGTATGCGCTATCCAATCTATATGGATGAAAATTGTATTCATGATTTAAGACAAATACCAGTTATAATAGGCACACTTTATGGTGGCTTCCCTGTTGGTATCATTTTGTTTGCTATTTTATTAATTACAAGATTTTCATTTTATGGATTTAGTATGTTAACAATACTAGTTTATGGAACAATGTTTATCGTTACAGCATTCGCATCCGCAAAATTTAATAAGTATAATAGAAAAATTAAAGTAGCTTATGGAATGTTTTTAACATTTTTTCTAGCAATATTTACAACTGTAATTGTATTAACTTTATCAGATTTTGAAGTGAATAATTTGTACATTATTTATTTCATAATATTACCAACCATTTTGATGTTGTTTGGCATTTATTTTAATGAAGTTTTAAAAGATGCAGTATGTATGCGATCGAAGATGATTAAAATGGAAAAAATGGAGATTGTTAGCCAACTTGCTGCTAGTATATCGCACGAAGTAAGAAACCCCTTAACTGTCGTAAAAGGATTTACTCAACTTTTAAAAACACCTAATTTAACTCCAGAATCAAGAGACGAGTATATTGAACATATACTTGAAGAGTTACATCGTGCACAAGGAATTATTGATGATTATTTAACGTTTGCCAAACCTGCTTCAGAAAAATCAGATCATATTTCAGTAGAACAAGAGTTGAACCGAGTTATTAATATGATCTTACCATTATGCAATATGAATACAATACATATTACAAAAGATTTTTCCACAGCAACAATTGTAGGCAATAAACAGCACTTTCAACAATGTTTTTTAAACTTAATAAAAAATGGGATTGAAGCAATGCCTAATGGTGGTACTTTACATATCTCCTCATCTATTAGTAATAATAAAGTTATTATTCGAATTGAGGATAGCGGAATTGGTATGTCACAAGAGCAAGTAAATCGATTTGGTGAACCATATTTTAGTACAAAAACAAAAGGTACAGGTTTAGGTACAATGGTTGCTGTTAAGATCATTGAAACGATGCAAGGTAGTTTGAAAATCCGAAGCGTTATTAATAAAGGTACAACTTTGACAATTACATTGCCGAGATGTAATATGAACTCATCTGAAAACAAATAAAAAAGGAGCATAATTGCTCCTTTTTTATTTGTTTCGATACATAAGTATCTTCTATGTTTTTTAAGTTTACATTTGTGGAGACTAATTAGAAATTAGTACCCTCCGCCCCAGCAGCTACATCCAACGATAATTAATAAAATAAATAACACAACTAATAACGCGAAACCTCCACCAAAACCACAAGAACCACCGTAACTCATATTTTCTCCTCCTTTTGGTTTGAAAACTAATAGGTAGTTGATCATTTTAACTGGTTCGTATTATACATTATGTAAATATCCCTTTTTTGAGCATGTCCACATAAAAATAAGTAAAAGCACTCATTTGAGAGTGCTTTAAAATGGATACCAAAAGTTTTGAAATACATGTAACTTTAAATACACTGCAACAATTAAAATAAAAATACCTACAAATAAAGCAATGAAATCCCCGCTTTTCGCTTTATTTGTATAAAACCAAGTTCGTGTATTCTTCTTTCCAAATCCTCTTAAATCCATTGCATTTGAAACTGTATCGATTCTATCTAGTGAATGAATAATTAAAGGCCAAAAAATTAAGACACGGTTTTTCATACGAATCCATAAACTTGCTTCTCCTTTTTCAAAAGCTACTCCTCTCGCCTCTTGTGCATGTTTAATAACTTTATATTCGGACTGAATATCAGGTATATAACGTAATGCAATATTTATTGCATATGTAATCTTATAATGAATTCGAAATTTACTTAAGCTACTCACAAATTTGCTTGGATCAGTCGTGTATATATAAATAAGTGTAAATGGTAATAACGTAAAATATTTTAATGAAAGTGTAGCTGCATAAAATAATGTTTCATATGTAATTGTTGCATATCCGATATGTAAAAACGAAGTATATGATTCGGTTAATTCAGATCCATGAGTTGGTGTAATAAATAAAATCATGACAGAATTTAATAAACTAAATGTAAATATAACAGTAAAAACAATGCAAATTTTACGAAATGGAATTTTAGCAACTAGAAGTCCGATACATCCAATCATAAATACAAATAGCAATACGCGAAAATCAAAAAATAAAAAAGTAAGCGTCATGCAAAAAATAAATAACAACAATTTCACTGCTCCATCCATGCGATGAAAATATGTACTATACACTATACACCTTCCTCCCTCCTAATATCCTCAAAATAATGTTCCATAAACCTTTCAGGATATGAAATTCCACTAAATTTAACTAGTTTGAATAAAGAACTTTCCCTTAGGTTCGCCCTTTGTAACGTTTCTGTATCCCCTAATACAACGCACGCGGAATTATTCGCAATAATTTCCCCTTCATCTAGAACAATCGCTCTGTCTGCATATTCTAAAGCGAGATTCATATCATGTGTGATAAGAATAAAAGATATTCCCTTTACAGCTAGTTTTCTAATAAACGACATAAACTGTTTATAATGATAATAATCTTGTCCCGCTGTCGGTTCATCTAATATGATAAGTTTCGGATTTGCTATTAGTACAGATGCAATCGTTACTCTCTTCTTTTGTCCATAACTTAATGCCTGAATTGGCCAATTTCGAAATGGATACAAACCACAAAGTTTTAATGTTTCTTCCGCTCTAAGCTTAATTTCTTCCTTTGAAAACTTTTTTAATTTTAATGAAAATGAAACCTCTTCTATAACAGTAGGTTGTGTAATCATCTGATTTGGATTTTGCATCACATAACATAAAACCTCACCACGTTTACGAATAGACCAAGAATTGATATTTACTTCATCAAATACAATCCTATCATTTTTTGTTTTGTTTATGCCTATAAGACTATGAGCTAATGTTGATTTACCGGCTCCATTATGGCCCAAAAGTGCTACAATTTCACCTTCATATATGGAGAAATTTACATTGTCCAATACTTTTTGTTTATTAGGATAGGAGAATGATAAATTCTCTACTTTCAATAATTCTTTTTTTGTAGGAGTACCTTTAAAAGAAACTTGCTTCTCCATCCACTCATCTATTATGCTACGAACACTTTCCCTTTGAAGATTTTCAAGCGGGTAGTATATTACGTCATTATTACCATCAAACTGCAATTTCTTTAATACTTCTACGTACATAGGCTCTCTTAAGCCGATAGATGGTAATATATTTGACGCTAAAATCTCTTCTGGTGTCCCTATCGCAACAATTTCCCCTTCATTCATTAAAATAATTTTATCTAAATCCAGGTTTAACATTTCTTCTATTCGATGTTCAATAATTACAATTGTTTTATTATATTGTTTATGTATGCCTTTAATAAGTTCTATCGTATGTAAACTACTTGCTGAATCTAAATTTGCTAACGGTTCATCGAACAATAATATATCAGCATTTGTTGTTAACAAACCTGCTAAAGAAACAGTTTGTTTTTGCCCTCCTGATAATTCATGTGGACTTTGTTTATGAAAAGCATGCATCTTTACTTTTTTTAATGAGTCCGAAACAATCTTTTTCATATCATCTTGATTTACACATTCATTTTCTAAATAAAAAGCTACATCCTCTTCTACTGTAAGACCAATAAATTGAGCATCTTGATCTTGCAAAATTGTTCCTACCTGTTTACTCAGTTCAAAAACACTCTCTTTCCTCGGGTCTTTTCCGGCAATTAAAATATTACCAGTACTAATCCCTTCATAAGAAAAGGGGATTAGCCCATTTATACAATGAGCTAACGTTGACTTCCCTGAACCACTTCGTCCAGCAATTAGTACTTTTTCTCCAGGGTATATATGAAATGTAATGTCTTTTACAGTAGGCTGCGCAGCATGTTCATATTGAAAGCTGAATTGTTCAAAAGAAATGATTGGTTGCATGTTAACATCCCTACTTTTCAATTTTTAAATGTGTATGTTTCTTATTAGATTTAGCTAGACCTATTGTAATTGGCAATCCAAGAACTAAAAATACAATAACATCAGCAATTGTTGCTCCTAATACTTGTATAACAATTTTGTCAAATGGTTCTCCCATGACAATAACATCGAATGCCCCAGCAAATATAATAGCAATGACAATACCAATTAACCCAGTAATGGCTAAATAAGAAATATCCCGCTTATTATACGTCCCGTTTTTCACACTAAAGCTAACTCTTTTTTGAATGAGTCCCATTGCAAAGCCGATAATGCCTGAACTAATAACCCAACCCCACCAAATACCCCATCCAGCGATTGTATCTGTTACGGTATGACCGATAAGTCCTATTAACAGCCCTGCCACTGGACCAAATAACGCTCCAAAAACGGTTAAAATAGCTAATGCAGGTTTAATAAATGTATTGGGTGCAATAGAAAATCCCCAAAGTCCTAATATCCCGTATAATGCTGCTCCAATTCCGATTGCTACTACTAACTTTGTTGATAATTTGTTCATTACAATTCCCCTCCCGTATTAGTCAACTTTTATTACTCTATATTTATTTTGAAAATGAATTATGCATCGACACTCCCTTTCTATGCAACAAAAAATGACCCCTTACATAAGAGGTCATTTTCTTCACGTTCAAGAATCCTCTTATCTTCCAAAAAACACATCGTGTCCTCTGCGGAATTAGCACCTTCCTATAAATTTATATAGGGGTTGCTGAGGTTTCATAGGGCCGTTCCCTCCACCTCTCTGGATAAGTATTAATTTGTAATTCGTATTATGGCACTAATAAGTGTAAATTTCAACACTTTTCTAATTATTTTTATTTTTCGTTTAACTGTACATTTAAATCATTGTATTCTTATAGGGATTATGAAATAATGAATTCAAAATAGTTACGGGAGGAATGTACGATGAAAGTAATCGGTTTAATTGGTGGACTAAGTTGGGAATCTACATCGTTATACTATAAACATATTAATACACTTACACTCTCTCAATACGATCAAAATGCGAAGCTTGTTTTATATAGCATGGACTTTGGTGAAGTAACTACTTTATTACAAAATCATCAATATGAAGAAGTGAAAAACGAATTAGTCACAGTTGCAAAAAAGGTTGAAAAATCCGGAGCTGATTGTTTATTAATGTGTTCCAATACGGTCCATTTATTTGCTGAAGAAGTAGAACAGGCAATATCTATTCCACTTCTTCACATTGGTGATGTAAGTGCTAAAAAAATGGTAGAGCAGAATATAAAACGGATCGGACTATTAGGTACGAAACAAACGATGGAACAAGACTTCTATAAATCACGTCTAGCGAACTATAACATTGAGACAATTATTCCAAATAAAGAGGAAAGAAATTTTATTCATCATGTTATTTTAAATGAATTAAGTAAAGGAATTATTTCAGAAACATCAAAAGAAAAGCTATTACAAATTACAAACTCATTAATTCAAAATGGCGCAGAAGGTATATTGCTAGGCTGCACTGAAATACCATTGCTCATTTCCCAAAACGACCTTACTGTACCTGTTTTTGATACCGCTTTTTTACATGCAAATACTGCTGTGCAGTTTGCAGTATAATAAGATAAAAGCATAAAAGTAGTGCCTCTATGCTTTTATCTTGTCTAAACTATTTATTTAAAAGAGATGTAATCACTGCAATTGCTTCTTTAGTACCACCACATTCTAAAAAACTATCATTCAGTTTTCGTATACCATGTTTATACTTTTCATTTGAAAGAACGTCTGTTACCGCTTCATTTAAAGTTTGCACATTAACATTCTCTTTCAATAACCGATGTGCTGCTTCAAGTTCAGTTAATCTTTGCGCTATCATTGGCTGGTCTTTATCGTGTGGAATTATAACAAATGGGACATTAAAATAAATGGCATCGTGTACGCTATTCATACCACCATGTGTAATAAAAACATCTGCTTCACTTAATATTTCTGATTGGGGTACGTATGAAGCAATTATAAAATTGTCTGGCGCTTTCTTAATTTTTGAACGATCATTTCTATCACCAATTGCCATTACAACTATTCCATCAAAATCCGAGAAAGTATCAATGCAAGTATTAAAGAATGGTTCGAGTCCTTCAAGCAGTGTCCCCATTGAAATATAAATAACTTTCTTATCTTTAAGTAATTCAAATGGAAACTGTACATTTGTTTTACGCTTTGAAATACTCGGTCCAATAAAAATGTTATTTCTTCCGAACGCATCGCTATTAGGTTGAAAATAACGACTTGTGTAAACAAGAGAAATATCCCCCTTATTATGCATAAATTGAAGATTATTTTTAGGTGTTACTCCAAATTCATGTTCCATTTGATATAGTAACTGTTCAGAAACTTTATCAGGTTGGAATGGTATTTCTGCATTTGGATGAAAAGGTAATGTTTCCAAAAAATTTGGAGGAATTAAAAATATAGGAGAAGAAACTATGCCTGGAATTTGTAAATACTCCTTTACTAACTCTCCAGCGCCAAATATATCATAAATTACGAAATCAAAATGTATGTTTTCACATAATTGTTTCGTAATTTCTAATATATATAAAGAAGTTTGAACATGTACACGAAAGAAAGAATTCAGCCCATCTGGAGTTTCAGAATCAATAGAAATCTCCTTTAATAAATCTGGATGTGTATATACAGTAGCTCCCAAATCTTCAATTCTATCTTTAAATTGTTCTGTCGTAATATAATGTACGTGATCACCTCGTTCAGTATAGGCTTTGACTAAACTTAATGTAGGATTTACATGTCCCTCTGCTGGAAAATTAACCACTAAAATATTTAGCACTTATTTCTCACTCCTTACATTTCAATTCGCTTATTAAGCATACTGTAATTATTACCGTCAATCTTCACCTAATAGTCCTAATATGCTTGCTACTTTAGGTTGATAAATAATTGTTAGTGATTAAATTAAAAAAGGCATCTACATAAGTAGATGCCAAACCGTGATAAGGAGTGTTCTGTGAGGTTAGAATAAGCTTTTCAGCTTGTCCTATGCTATCAATATATGATTTATTTTATAAAATGTGAATAATTGATAGAATGATTTTACCTCCCTATCACCCATTTTGAACCTATTTCTAAATAAGTCGACTCTAGTTTCTGTACTATTTCATATGTTTTAACCTTCTTGAGAGCTATCTATTTTTATAGTTTCTCCAGTCAATCTCTTATTTTTCAGTTCAAAATAAGCATCTAAAACTTCTTTTCCAATATCAGAGTTAATACCAGATTTATCATTAATAACCCACGGCACAACTACAGAGAATGCTACTTCAGGATTATCATACGGCGCATATCCTGCTAACGTTAAATTATAACATTCTCTTCGCTCACCTTTTTCATTTCTTCCAATATCACTTTCTCCACCGTATACTGTCTGTGCTGTCCCTGTTTTACCTGCTGGCTTATAAGATGCTTTTGGAACGCCCTTACTCCTGTTCCATCACCTTCTTGGAATACCTTTCTAAATCCTTCTTTTAATTGATTTATATATTCCTCTTTCATATCTATCTTATTTAAAACGATTGGTTCTACTGCATGTACCACTTTACCAATCTCATCTTTTTGCGACGTTTACTCTCTTACCTCTTGAACAATTTGTGGCTTCATTCGATATCCACCGTTTGCGATTGTTGAAATATACTGTACAAGTTGAAGTGGCGTATAGGTGTCATACTGGCCAATTGAGTAGTCTAGTAAGAAACCAGGTTGATTATCTTTTTTACCAATTTGTCCAGCTGTTTCATTTGGTAAATCAATACCCGTTGGAACACCTAATCCAAATTGCCTGAAATAATACCTCATTTTATCAAAGTACTCCTGTTTAATATTTAATGAATTATTTTTCACATAATCTACACCTGCAATTTTTAATGCTGTATGAAACATATAAACGTTTGAAGAGACTTGTAACGCTCTTAAATCATCAATATTTCCAAACTCTTTCCAAGACTTTTTTTCCTTTGTTCCTTTAAACTTCATAGGTGCATCATAAAAATAAGTACCTGGTGTTATAGCTTTCGTTTCAAATCCAGTTAAAACTGTCGCACCTTTAACTGTTGATCCAAGCTCATAAGAACTAGTCATTGTGCCTAATGCATAGTCTTCAACTTCTGTTTTTCCGTCTTTTTCTACAAGTCTTTTCCCGGCCATGGATAATACTTGTCCGTTTTTCGGATTCATCATCACAACGAAAGCACGGTCCAACATGGATTCTGACCCTTTATATGTCTTTAATATTTTTTCAATACTTTCTTCTACTTTCTTCTGTAATTCCATATCTATTGTTAAAGTTAAATTCTTACCGCTCTTTCCCTCAGAAACGATTTCCGTTCTAATTGTATTACCTTGTTTATCTGCAACGCTTCTTACTTCTTTTTTTGTACCATGAAGTACATCTTCGTATTGCTGCTCGATATAACTTTTTCCAACCCTATCATTTCGGCTATAATCACGTACCAAGTAGTAATCTAATCGTTCACTTGGTAATCCTTCATCGGAATTAGAAACATTTCCAAGAACAGATCGGAATAATCCATCATTTACATACACTCTCTCCCAATCAACCGATACGTCTACACCTGGGAGATTCGCTAAACCTTCACTAATTATAGTAAATTCCTTTTCACTAACATCTTTTTTAATAATCTGAGGAGCCATTTGATAACCAGAAGTCATCTTACTTTTAATAGCTAACACTTTTATATCTTTCTCTGTTAATTCCTGAAGATTTTTATCTGTAACCCGTTTTCTTTTTAACTCTTCTATTTTTTTATCTAGCTTCTTGCCGCTAATATCCTGTTCTCTAAATGTATCTATTTCTTTTTTCGATACTAGATTCTCAGCCAGTTTCGGATTTAATTGCATCCAAAAATCTTTCTTATCTGTCTCAGTTAACTTAGCTATATCTTCTTGCGGCATTTCAATTATGTCTGCAAGTTGTCTTGCAGTTTTTAATATATCTTCTGATTTTACACCTTTCATCTTTGTATATGTAATTGTACGTAAAGATTTATTATCAACTACTGGATTGCCTTCTCTATCAAATATTTTTCCGCGTGGGACAGATAGGCTCACAGTTGCATTTTCTCTCTTTTCTACTTCATTTTTATAAGTCTCTCCATCGAAAATTTGCACTTTACCTAACTGTATAATCATTGCAGAAAATAATAAAAATACACAAAGAAATAAAATATTTAACCGCGTCGGTATTGCTCTACCACTTTTTTTCTCAGCTTTTTCACCTTGTCATAATCTCCTCCTTACCGAATTCCTACTAATAATTGAATCTATATATTAAAAGTAATGCACATTTTCTATACAGTACTTTGCACAAATATTAATATACTGATAAAAACTTAATAGAAATTAAAACAAAGGTTAAGAAAAGGTTAAGTTTACTAAATTAAATATAAAAATCCCCAATAACCAAAAGTTAAGCTTTCGGTTATTGGGGATTTAGTAATTTAAGAGTTAATAATTGGACGTATTGATTTGAATCTATCATCATAATTTGATAGAGATTTTTCGCTCTGAGCTTTCGGCAAGTAAATCGTTACTGTTGTCCCGACTCCAACTTCACTCATAATACTTATATTCCCTTGATGACT
>NZ_QKQR01000048.1:0-31539 GCF_008042305.1 Bacillus sp. AY18-3
CGTATCTCGGCTGTACCCCATATAGAGGGTTTATATGACTCTATATGTTTTATGTGGGTATAACATGTGTAAATGTGTAAAAGACCACATGTACACATTTACACATGTTATTTTTATTTCTTTTGTTGTTTCTTAGCTTCTTTAAGAGCGGCTTTACGTTTAATATTTTCAAGTTGAGCATGGAATAATCTTAGTTGTTCAGGTGACAATTTTTGCATATATAAGTAATGCATTTCAGCTAGTAGTTCATAAGTATATTGGTATTCTGAAATCTCAAGTAAAGCGTCAAATTCGTGTTTAGTTTCTAAAGGCATTCGAATAGTACCACGCTTATCACCATTAACTAGTGTTGCTTTTGCAGGTAAGTTAGGATCATAAGGGGTAGAGGGAGTGACATCAGCTTTATAGCCAACATCCATTTTCCCTCCGGCATTTTTAGAACCAGGGTTTTCCCCGCCTTCTTTTTTGTTGAAAAAACCTATATCTTTACTCATTGCTTAAATCCTCCACTTTATTAATTCGCTCTAAGAATTCATCTGTAAATGGTTCGAAAACTTCATTAAATAACTTTTTATCCCAATATTGATCCTTATTTAAACCGATACGTGGAATACTTTGAATTCTTTTAGCGTAAGGTATTAAATTTCTAAATAAATTATTTTCTCCAAAAATGTTCTTCGCATCTTGTAGAACTGTACCATCTATTTTACCAGCACTATGTAATTGATTTGGTAATATGCCAATTACATCAAGTGGGGCATTAAATTCTTCTACTAATTTTCTTAGGAATCGATTGATATAATCATTAGCACCATCTAAACTATCACTTTGTGTTTGGAATGCTACGAGTACATAGTCACTTGCCATTGCAGAGCTTTTTGTATAATAAGATGCTGTAGGTGGACTGTCAATGATGACAAAGTCATAATTTTGTTTTAAAGGTTCTAATAGGTGTCTAAAGTAATTAATCTTTTTAGTTTCTACTTGATAATAGTTAGGATCAGAAGAATCAGTATGACCGAATCTTGATGTTAGTAATGTCTCAAAGTTTTCAAAGTCACTATGGGAAGGTAGTAAATCTAAATTCTCCAATATATTTAACTGCATGTCTTCTAAACTACCATCTTGTACAGCTCTCATTAATGTTTTGTCGAAAGCAAAGTATTCATCATTAATTCTTTTTCTTGTTAAAATCATCGTTTTTGTTGTATTTGCTTGCGGGTCCATATCGACTGTTAGTACTCTATATCCTTTTAAAGCTAGATGATAAGATAAGTGTCTTACAATAGTAGATTTACCAACGCCACCTTTACTGTTTGCTACAGTAATAGTTAACGGTCTTTTTAATTTCATATGTATCCCTCCAAAAAACTTTTCTCATATTTACACATTTACACATTTACACGAGTTCACATGTGTAAAAACTTCTTAACCCAATTATAATACCCTGTCGGAAAAATATCAACATTAATTTACACATTTACACATTTACACATTTACACAAGTTCACAAATAAAAGAAAAACCTTGATATAATAGGATTTTCATAGTGTTACGGGGTTGTACATTTACACATTTACACTTGTGTACATTTACACAAGTGTAAAAATAAGTTTAGTATTTTTCGTTTATATAATAGAATGAAAGTGAATAAGAGATATTTACACATTTACACATTTACACTTGTGGAAATGTGTAAATGAAAGGAGTTTTGTTAAAATTCTTTGTTTACAAACAAAAAAACTTGTTGTAACGTTATAGACAACAAGTTTTCTCAACGCAATTCGATTTAGTTTGATAATATACATAAAAAATTCGTAAGAATTTGTAGGATATATATAAGACACATAAACATAAAAAACAAATAAAAAAAGAACGGCTGTCTAAGAGACTTGGAAATCTCATGGACAGAGGAAGTAGATCTGCTGGAAACATTTCTACTTCTTGGTGAATACAATTTGCTGGAAACATCTTGTATTCCATTTACGTCACTGCACTACCAGTGAGTAAACTTCCCAAACCGTTCTAGTTAACTATGCTATTGAGATATGAAATATCTCCTATTAGTATAGTTAATTAGTGGAGATTTGTAAAGATAGAAACCCTTATTTAAGTGCATTTATAAGCATATTTAATTATGGTTTTTTCTACCTTTGTATACAATTCGGGAAGTCTATTTATTTAGGTGAGCAGTGATATAACTGCTCACCTTTTTTTGTTGTCTTAAATCTAGTAGAAAGGAGATTCAACATGAATACAGTACAGAAAGCTATTAATCTTATACTTCATAAAGGTTTACGAAAATATAAATCTAAAAACTCAAAAGCTGCTCTAGTATCTATTACAAAACAAGAGAAATTAGAAGACAAAATGCTAAATGGTAAGAAGAATAAAAAAGGATCTATTTTTATCACTCGTAAAAAAGCTGATTTAAGCGCACCTTTTGGTACAAGAGGAGTAGTATTATCATCTGAGGAAGCTACACTGGATCATGTTGGACAAGCTTCTCACTGGACTCCTAATGTATATAATTTTGGTACATATAGTGAAAATGGTCTTCGTACAATCGTTGGGCATACGGAAAAGAACTTACAGCAGATTAATTGCTTCGTAATTGATATTGATTCAAAGTCATTCCCAATGACGGCGATTAATGATGTTGCGTTAAATGCTGGTTTTGGTGTGCCGACTATGATTCTTCAAACTACAAAGGGTTACCAGGTATATTATGTGCTAGATAAAGCTGTATATGTAACAAATAAAAAGAACTATATCGCTATTAAATCAGCAAAAAGAATCTCTCAAAACTTGAGAGAAATGTTTGCTGAAAGCTTACCACAAGTAGATTTAACATGTAATCACTTTGGATTCTTCAGAATGCCTTCAGAGGAGAATATCATAATGTTCTTTGAGGAAAATGTATATTCTTTCAAGGAGCTGCAGGACTGGAGTAAGAGACAAGATGATAACAAAGGCAAAGAATTTTTCGCAATTCCAGGTGAAAATAATGTAATTGAAACTCCATTTTCAAAAAACAAACCTGTAGAGCAACCGAAACAGGTAGAGGAAGCTTGGTTTAAGCAAGTTATAAATTGTACGAACATAGCGCCACAACAAACAAAAGCAGGACGAAACAATGCAATCTTCACTCTGTCACTAGCATGTTTCCAAAGTGAAGTATCAATTAAAGAAACACTAGATATGATGGATCAGTTTAATAGCAACCTGGAACAACCTTTAGATCATGTTGAGGTTAGAGGAATTGTCATGTCTGCATATTCAGGAAAATACCAGGCTGCTCACAAAGATTACATTGATCGTCTACTTCAAACATATGCGACACCTGGACAAGTTAATTCGTTTAGATCACCAGCTGCATTTTGGAGAAAACATAAAAAGCAACGTGAAGATCGAGTACGTTCTCATTGGCATGAATGGGAAGCGGATATTATTGCTTTCCTGTCAATGAATTCTAAAAACAAACCTGTGCTATACTTTACACAAAAAGAACTATGTGAAGCGATTAATATTCCTAGAAGTACTCTAAACACTGTCCTGAAAAAGAGTAATAAAATATATAAAACTGTTGAAGGAAAAGGGAAAACTGCCAAAACAGGTTTTTCAACAATTGGCATGTTAATTTCATTTGCATTGCGTGAAAAAGGAGAAAAAAGGGAGAGTTATTTAAGCTATTTAAACGAGCTGTTTCCCCAAATGGGTAATATCTTACTACAAGCAAAAAACAATAGCGCTATGACAGAAGAAATGGTGTCATATAGCCTAATTGAAGGGCTACCAGCTGGTTAATTTTTAATTGTCCACTGTGCCAATACATAATTATATCTACGATACATCTTTCCGACAGATAGCTATAGCGTTATACGTTTACTACTTACTGACTTACTTTTTGCTAGGGGGCTATTTTACGTTATTTAGGGTTCTGTACTCTTTATGGTATGTGAAATTATATAGACTGTTTTAGAAATCTATTTTATTGGTGGTGTGCTATATGGGTAAAAATTATTCTGTAGATCGTGATAAAAAGGGACGTTATAGACACTCTTATGTATTCATGAGGGGGACTAATGTAGAGATTAAGTTACTTGGTCATGAAAGTTTGTTAAAAGGAAAAGTTACAACAATTGAGGAATATTATTGTGTTTTAGATGTAGAGGGGGATGGTGATCCTTATCAGGTAACTGTTAACTTTGCAGAAGTAAAATATATAAGGCATGAAGAGTTTGTGTCAGTTGAGGAAAGATCACCTAATTATACTCCTGATGATAAGAAAACCTCGTTTGTGTTTGCGATAGGAGAAAAGATAGCTTGTGTATTTAAAGATGGTAAGCGTATTAAAGGACTAGTTATATCTGAGGGAGCTTATTATTTGTATATCAGAACAGATAAGGGCAATTTCTGTACGATTATGAAGAGTGCTTTATCATATATTGCACATGGTAAACATACTCCACTATTAGAGACGAATGATTTTTATACAGAGGAAATGAAAGCAGCTGCTTATGAAAAACCAACGGAATATGTCTTTTCTGTAGGGGATCAAATTACAGTATTTTTTGCTAATGGTAAGAGCGTGACCGGTGTAGTTCTTGATGAAAGTAAGTATTGGGTATTATTACAGTCTGAGAAGGTTCAAATTACTGTTTTAAAAGGCAGTTATTCTTATTTCAAGCATCAAATCTATGAAAATAAACCGTTCTTGTACCAGGATAATAAGCGGTTAAAAAAGGAATTGAAGAATTAGGATTTCAATGCTTTTTTTTGAAATGTATCATTTTATGAGTATAAGAATATTATCCGACTTTTAAAGTAATATAAAATTAGTAAATTAGGTAGGTAGTACACGCTGTGACCTTCATATTTGGGGGTCACCTATCTATCGATTAACATATATATGCATAATTGCATAATAAAACAATGGGAAAAATAGTATAATGTGGTGATGTATTTTATATATTTTTTTGATAATCTAATAGTTATATAGCGATATACAGACATATAGAATTTACGCTATTGGTATTTTGGGGGAATTTTTAACGTTACATGTCGTATTAATCGATGATAGGAACGAAAAGGCTCTGTTCCAGAAGGGGCGCAATAGTTATGGATTATAAAGCAAAAAAAGAAGATGAAGAATCAAAAAAATTATTTAACAGCTTTTTATGTACTCTTATTAACGATATAGATTTTCAAAAGAGAAATCAGGAAGACATTGCTAAAGAGATTGGCATTACTCCTGGAACATTTTCGAAGAATTTATCAGGAAAAAATCAATTTGGATTTTGGAAATTAATTAAGTTATTGGACATATTATACGAGAATGACATAAACAAGAAGCGTAAGATGTTATGTGCTTTTTGTTCTGTTACTACAAGTAAAAAGAATCTAAGAATCGCAATGGAGTATGCAAATGCTAAAGGTGATCTACTGTTATTGAAATTCATTGTAGACCAGGAAAAGAACTCTTCCCTTGCGATGAATAGAGAATGGGCTTATGTATATGAATTAGTATGGCAGCGCAGCAGCGGTGTCATTGCAAAACAAGAACTGCTGGATAAACTTGAAGATCGTAAAGGTAGTAAAGTTATTAAAACAAAGGAAATGAAGATTTTGTATGGTATATTAACTTGCTATACTATGTGTGATTTAGAAACTTACACCTCATTATTTGAATATGCTGACGTTTTGCTACCGAAAGTTGATGATATATCCGATAGTTTTATCAAAACAGCTTATTTAGGCAGAATTAAAGAGTGTTTGTCATTTGCTTACTTAGTCCAGGACAAGCTTGATAATCTTAGAAGTACATGTCATGAAATTTTAGAACTAGAAGATCCTGAGAGTTGTTTTAATCTTTTAAGGGCATCAGCACTCGTATATTTAGCGGAGTCGTTTACTTTTGAGTGCTACGATAGTGCATCTAAGTATATAAAAGAGTCCCTGGTACAACTAGAGCCATATTACTTTGAGAGAGAGAAGCAAAGGCGACAAGAAATTCTTAATACATATGCATTTATTAAGCTAGTTAATAAAAAAGAATTGGATAAAATCAAAATATATCATTCTGCTGAGGAATCTTTCTTAGAGATCATTAAGGGGAATTACAAAAGTGCAGTTACTATTCTTAATGATTTAGAAAAGAAAAACGGTTTTTTAACTCCAATGCAACATTGTTATTTGGGAATAGCGAAAAATGATATTACTTTAATCGAAAAGGCAATTGAGCTGTTTGAGTGCGCTGGTAATAGGTTCTATTGCAAGTTCCCTAAAAAAATGGTGGTAGAATTTAATAAAAATGGTATAATATATGAGGGTGGTGCTATATGAAGAAATTATTATTTGTATTAACAAGTATAGTTCTTGCGGCAGGAATTATTTATACTGCTGCTGGTAGTAAAGAGCAACCAAACGATATGGTGAAAAAAGATTCAGAACAACTATTAGTTAGAATGGGAGATCCCGGTGGCGGAATCGGGTAACCTTTAAATAATTTGAATGCGATTGTCCCAATAGGGGCAATCGCATTCGTTGTTTTTAGGGATATTTCCTAAATATCGAATTTGAAATACGTGAAATCTTTGTGAATAATTCACAAACTATTATTGTTACCTGAATCTTATTTAATAAACTATATTTGGATAAAACAATTTACTATCGTCAAAATGTGAATTTAGTGTTAAAATAAGAACAAGTGTTCTGAAATTACGTTTAATTTTTTTGTATTTTTAAAATTACAAAAAAAAAATCCAAGTTATCTGATGTATTGATAACATAGGATTTTCCGAAGATTTATGATATGTAATTTGGTTAGATGTTACAATTTTTAAGAAAAAATGGATTGACGACATTGTCCAATAGTTGTAATCTTGTTTGTGATAGATTGTTTGTAAGAACATCTAACAAGCGAACTACTAACAATTACATAGTACATGGGCAGGAAGCAATAAGAGTTGGCGCTCCTATTACTTTCGACCTTCTTAAAACAATAAAGGTGTTTTAGAAAGGCTGCCCACTTTGATGAAGCATAACTAGATGCAACATCAATAATATTATACTGTTTCGTGTGTTTATACAAGGGTATACTTGCGCGATTTTACTGGCAAATATTATTGATTTTGTTCGGTTATTCTTTGATAAGTGGTTCTTCGGATATGAAGAAAAAGGCGTAAACTAAAACACATTAGTTTACGCCTTTTTTGTTTTTTTATCCGTAGACTGCATTGAAAATTTTATAATGCTCGCCTTGAAATTTGTTTTAAGAGTTATGTGATTCTTGGTTGAGTTGAAAAACTTGTTGTTAGATGAACAGCAGATCCTGAGAAAATCGGCTGTTAAATATAAAAATTAAAGATTGGAGAAGATGTTCATGCGTGCAAAAGAATTTAGCAAAAAAACACATAGTTTAAAAGTTGTACAAGAAATGGATACTGGTGCTTTAGTAAGAAAGGCACATTCAATTAGTACTTTTCAAGGACAAGAATATATCGTTTTAGATAATGGCAATCTGTATGATCCAATGCAAAAACGTGAAATTCCGTTAGCAAGAATATTTAGGTACATCAAATGTGTAAGAAACAGCTATGGCGTTATAATCGCAAAGAAATCTAATACTAGTGCCAAATTGATGGAAGTTAAATTTATCAAAAAATCAAAGCAAGTTAGCTAATAATACAATATTTGATCATTTAATTGTGCATGAAATTTAAATGCACCAGGGATCATTTGAAGTTTTGGAATCGTTAAGGGATGTCGTTATGAGGATTTAATCCTATCAAATAATTACTTTCTCTTAGTTTAAGGTGATCCCGATTGTCCTTTGAAAATTGTATATAGATGCTGGGGGAGTGCCACGACCACTGTTTGCCACTCCATTTCGTGAATAGGGAGAAGAAATACACGAATAAACCCTGAGGGTCATAAGTACCGCTTGTAAGAAAGCAACTAGTGGTGGTCTATCTTGTAGGGCATTAAGCACTACAAATCACTTAGAGGTCTGCTGTACATTAGATCATAGTTAGATCATAGCGCCATGACGGATTATTCCAGAGCGATTGACTGTACAATCATACCTTTAACGAGTGGGCGAAACGAGACTAATCGTCACTTTTGTTAAATGAAGAATCTCCTTCTTGCATTTGCAAATGTATAAATATAGACCTTTAATTTTTAATCATTTTATGATTGAAAATGGTTTTATGTAGAATTAAGCTGATCAAATATTAAATTGTATGAGAAGGTAGCTTGTGAAAAAATTGAACAAGCTGCGTATAAAGGGAGTAAGTAACATGGGAAAGGAACACCGTGAAAGGTATGTAAAAAAAATTGCAGGTGTTATAACAGCAAAAAGGAAATATCCTACGGGATATTTAGTTGTAGGAGAGTATGATTTAAGTTTAGAGTTTCAGAAAGAAATGGTAGATATGTTAGATCGCAACGAAGTAGTCAGCTGCCATTTAGATTTTAATAAATATGATAGTGAAACTGATTGTATTGTAGCCTTGAAGAGAGCTAAGAAGCAATTAGGTGAAAGCAGAGAGTCAGGAAAGATGCTGGTTTTAGTTATTACAGCATTTGATCGTCTTACTAAAAAATATATGGATGCTGTAAAACAGTTAATTGGCTGTAAGGATATTGGTATTAATTTATTGATTAGCGCAAATATCCCGTTGGTTCATATAGTTGGATTAACTGAATACATGATTACTTTCGATTCAGCAGCTAAAGTCTTATCTGAGTTCTATCGCTATAATACACAACAAGTCATTTGTTCACTATATAATGAAACTTTAGCTCGAAAAAGTAGTAGAGCTTGGGGGTGAATGAACTGAATTTTAACGCAAAAGCAAAGAAAATCCTGCGGAGTAAAAGTATTAGTGTAGGATTATTTGATTTAGATGAACGTTATAGTTTAGGTAAAAAGATAAATGTTTTTTGTAATAGTATGAATGCAATTTATACATTTACAGTAATTAATATAACTTTGGTTAGAAAAACACATTGGGTTGTACACTTGAAATAAGAATTACTGTGATATAGCGCTATGAAAAATAATAAGCTCTCACATGTTCATATAATGATATAATAATATATAACTATCAATTGAAATGGGGAGAATTACATGTTTAAGAATAAGAGCATGAAGCTATTTCCAGTCTTACTTGCTTTTGTCATCATGATTTTTACTGGATGTAGTAGTGATAATTCATTGGAATTTAAAAAAGGTGAAAACTACAAACGAACAGATCGCTCTTTATTTGTAGAAGTACAAGAAGATAATGAATGGAAGATGCACAAAGGTAATGATAGAGCTGATAAATATGCTGTTTATAAGTTAGAAAAAACAGAGTATAAAGCTGGCGCATACGCTGTATTTACAATTTCATTAAAAGAGAAGTTTGGTAGTGATCCTTTACTTCTTTCTAATGGCGATGAAAAATTAATAGTTTCACCGACTGAAAATGGATTTTCTACTAAGAGAGTGGGCATGAATTCAGGTGATGATTGGGAAAATTTTCAAAAGAATTTCAAAGCAGCTGATGATAAAGAAGCTTTCTTGAAAGAATTATCTGAAGATAAAGCGAAAAAATATGAAAAAGTAAACTGAAATTAATGCTAGAGAGCAGAATCATTTTAATGGTTCTGCTCTTTTTTATTGTCATAATCAAGTAGGGGATTGGGAGGTAAGGGGATATGCTTGGCCGAGATCAACTGATATTTCCAGCTATGATAACATTTATGGTTTTAATGATTTTGTTATTTGATGCATCGCTATCATTCATCATGATTCTTACAGGAAAGACAATGTAGTAATGGAAAACGTCAAAGCAGCTATAAAAGATGCTTGTCTGTGGTTGTTGGTTTTGATTTTAATAACTTTAACCTGGCTAGGAATTGAAAAAATGGTTATTACCATGATATTAGACTAAATATATTTTTTGTTTGTAAACTCTTTTTACATGATTTGAATTGGAGGTAAAGGTAATGAGTATTGTTGCGACATTTCATTTTGTAAGTGGTTTAAGAAGATCGACTATCGTCAATGCGGAAAGTGAAGAAAAAGCAAGTAGAATTATTAACACTAAATTTTTTCAGAGTGTAGGACACGCTATATTTGATGTAGAGAAGAAAGAAGGTAGTGATGAATTTGAAGGCATTAGTGATAAGGTAGAAAAGTTTGAAGTGTATCAAGGACATGTAATGTTTATTGATTATGAAGTGCGATAATTTTATGTGAAAGAGCAGATCCCTGGCGGCTGCTCTTTTTTAGTAGGTGTATGTAAGAGTGGAGATAGTGGTTATATGTTCCCCTTTCTCCTTATATTTCGTGCTATCTCTACTCTTATGTATATCTAAAACATTTTAAACAAGGAGAGGTGCAGAACATGTTTAAAAAGAAAAAGATAGATCCTATTGAGTTTTTAGTATTTGGTAAGAAGGATTTTGATAAGTTACCTATTGAAGTTTGCTTGTATGCCTTAGAAAAAATCAAACAGCATCAAGATTTTGTCGCAGTTAAAATAGATATTGGCATTTTAGGAAGAAAAACAAACATAAATACAGCTGAAATAAAAATCGATGCGTTAAATAAAAAGGAATGGATAGTACGTTTTGGAGAATATGATGTGTTTCTATATGATAATTTTATTGCCAGTACACCTGTTAATTTTAAATGGATAAATGAAAAACAGTTTGAAGTAAAGTTTAGCCAAAAAATAAGTGATGCTTCAAATATTTATGTTAAATTTTACGGTGATATTGGGAACTTAACAAAAGAAGACTATTTTGCAGGTTAAAGTGGTGTTGTAAAAGAGTAGATCCTAAAAGGTCTGCTCTTTTTTTTAGACAGTTGTATATGAAAGATTGGGATGAAGAAAATGAAGAAAATGAAGAAAATTAGGAAATGTAAGAAGTGCCAGGGCAAAGGTTTCATATTCGGTAAAAATTACATAATAAAAGAAGGTTCATTCGGATATGAGCCACATGAATATGGTATTAAGCTCACATGCCCTACTTGTTTTGGGAAGGGTGTGAAATGAGTAGATGTTGTTTAATTCTATTGTAATAAATATATTAATATTTTTATTTTTTTTGTCGGTTTTTACATTCTTCGCAGAACTTGAACTCTCAGAAAAATGGAGAATAATTATGGCACTTGTAATGATATGGAGTTTGATTGGATTAATAGTGTGCGGGTATTTTCGAATAGTCGAAGTAAGTGAAGAAAACAAGCTAAAAACTGAAATGGCAGCAGAGCTAATTGAATACAACGAAAAGAAAAAAAACGAATTGTTAACAGAGAAGTTTAAATTGCCAATTACAGATATCCTAATAGAGCCAGTATCAGAAACAAAATACTATAAGGTAACAACTAATACAGGGATTTATAAGTTATCATTCGCATATGACACGAATGATAAAATAATAGGTTTTAAGGAATTCAAGCAAATTACATCCTTAAACAAGGAGGGGAATCATGAGTAAAGAAGTCACAATTAAAATTACGGAAACAGGTTGGAAATTGAAAGCGGAAGTAAACGGAAATGTTTATGAAGAAGAAGCGGTTATGAAAGAGCCTGGGGATGCCTTACATGTTAAAGGTGATTTAGAAGAAATCCTATGGATGAATGATAAATTACACGAAACCCTGGGAAGTCATTTTTGCTTCCGTGTAGCAAATGCTCTAATACAAAGTCAGTAAAAGGAGTGGATGTTTTGAATGCAGCAGGAAGGGAATACAAGATAGATAAGCTAAAAAGAGAAATCAATGATACATGGAAATCTTTATGGATGTTAAGTGCTTATACGCTTTTAATGTGGATTTTAGAACCAATGATGGAAGAAATAATGCAATTAGGTGGTGAAGAGAATAAATTATTAACCACTATTTCAAAAATGTTTTTTGATTATATTCTTGTTGCTGTTTTCTGGATAGGATACATTATAGGACTTATAGTTATTTTCAAGAAAAAGAGAGCAATTAAGAGATATAGAAAAGCAAAAGACGATCCTCCAAAAATTAACATGCAAAAAGATGATATAAATCAGAATCCTGTTTATGTAATTGATCATAGCAAGGATAAAAAAAATCGATATGAAAAAGGTGATAGAGATATGATGAAGCGAGTATTTAACCAAAAAAACAATGTTTCTACTAATTTGGGTAAACAAAACGCTAATAAAACGAGAAGTAAAGGAAGCCCAATACGTTCATACAATGGATCTACTCATTCTTCTAATAGTACGGAAAGTAATGACATTAATAACATTGTTTTAGGGATGGCATTAGGAAGTTCAATTTATTCATCAGGGGATGATAATAATTGTTCCCAACCGGATTCTTCATCGATTGGTGATAGCACCTCAAGTTGTGATTAACTGCTCATGGTGAGGGTTAATAAAATATGTGAATGTAGAAAAGAGCAGATCCTTAATTGGCTGCTCTTTTTTATTGGTAAAGATTAGCTATAAACAAAGCATATTAGGTGTTAATCAGTATGTTTTGTTTGTAATTAATCTCAAAAAGGGAAAGACAATTTAAGAAATTAGGGAAGTGGGGATGGAGATATGAGTAAGAAAAAAGCATTAATTAGTTTAACGTACGCTATGGCGCTATATAGCTTAGTAGGTTGTTCGAATTCTACTAATGCAAGTACTATGGCAGCGGAGAAAGAAAAGGCTGCTACAAGTGGAAATAAAGAGGTTACAAACACCGAAGAGAATTATGAATTAGGTGAAATTAAGATTACAAATAAAGAGCGAAATAAAGAATCAAGAATAGAAGTTGTAGAAGCTCATATTGTGGATGATGGTAAACAAGGACTAGATCCTCGTAATACAGCTTTACAAGAAGTAATCATTTTACATGATAAGGTACAAGATTGTAATTATCTCTATACGTATAGCTCTAGCAGTACAGGTTCGGGTTCAGCGACAATGAAAAAATTAGAATGTGGAAAGAAAGAGTAAGGATAGTTGTATGGTTAATTTATGGTTAATTGCTCTTATTGTTATTACAGGTAATTTCATATTAAATAAGATTCTTAATTTAGATTTTGATAAATCGATTAGTATCATCATAGCAACCTGTTTAATTGTTCTTTTTGTATTTTCGATGTGGTTGTTAATTAAATGAAGAAATTTATAAGAAAATACTTATAAAACGTATGTTGAAATGAACATTTCAAAAAAGAATTGAGAAATTGAAAAGGGAGTAATTTAGATATGAAAATAAAAGAAACTGATTGCAAATATACGTATTGGGAAGAATCAATAAAACTGTTCTACAAAAAACAAGAATGGCAGCGAAGAAGAGATCAAACTAATAAAGAAAAACGAGAAGGTAAGTAGCATGGATTCGCAAACAAAGAAGAATACGAGATCAATAAAGGGATTAATTAAAAGTATAGGCATGATTACACTTGTTGTTGGATTCATAGTGTTTTTAGGGATTTATATTAATTATTATATGGATAAGACTAATAAGATGAATGCTATAAAGAGTGAACAGACTCAAGAAAATATAAAGATAGCAGAAAAGATGATTGAAAAAGAATTAAATATTAGTAGTAAATATTTCAAAGTGCTTGGTATACAAAAATATTTACTTGGACAAGTAGAAGTGGAATTAAACGCTAATACGGAAGAATCTTGGATAGAAAAGGATTTAACTTGTAAAGTGCAAGTTAATGGTGAGAATTATAGTCTTATTTTTGAAACTCATAAAGTTGATAGTGAAAATGAAGAACTAGAAATGTATGAACCAGTAAAAATTAATAAGATCATAAAGGAGCAGAAATAATATGAAAAAACTCCTACTAGGATTTGCTCTTATAGGGCTTGTTGGTTGTGCTGTTGATAAGTCAGATGTAGCAGGGAATTCCGAAGCGTTACAGAAAATTTCAAGTGATAAAGAAGATATTAGGGTATTTGTAGATAAAGAGACAGGGTGTGAGTATTTATATAGAAATAGATTTACTGGTGGAAATGCTACATATAGTGGAATGACAATTAGACTAGATGAACAGGGTAAACCGAAAGGGTGTAAAAAAATCTCTGAGGAAAATTACAATTAAATATGGAGGGTTACAATGTCAGTTTGTATTGAAGGAATTCATGAGGATTATACTTATGGATTCCTTTTTTATTCTAAAAATAAAAGAATTGTTCTGGATGATGGAGTTCAAGAGTACCCAATAGATGCAGCAGAAGTACTCCTGAAAAAAGAATTCGTGTTTATAGATGAGTTAAGGAAGCTTGATCCATTAAAAGTACCAGGATTAAGAGCTAGAATTAAATTACAAGCGATTTAAATAAAAATCAAAAGTCTATCAATTATATGGTAGGCTTTTTAGTTTTATTTAAAAACATAGCGCTATGTTGTTTTTATATAGCCAAAAAGGAGGATGCTATGGAAGAAAGAGCAAGAAGTCCAACTATTCATTCTCTCTCATATGAGGAAAGATCCTCATGGGTGTACAGAGAGGAGGAATACGATTGTGGTTTAGAAGGTCATTTAGTTTACTATTTGTTGTTATGCTTCTGTTTGGAAGCTTGGCCGACTTCGTATCAATTGGACATGCAGAAAGTACATCAGATCAGAAACAGGCTCAAGAGAACAAAACAGATGATGTAACTGTGCTGCAAGAAAAATCGGATCTGAAGAGTACGGGAACTAATCCAAACGAGGTAGTTGTAGCAAATGGTAAAAAAGGTAGTGAGTTGTTTGATTTTGAAGCCTTTATTAAGCCTTCAGACATCGTAGATGGAACAGCACCTTTTGATTCGAACGATGAAGCAGGTAATGATTCTAGCCCTAATAATGGCATTGTAAGGACGTTTGATACAGTAACATATCCGTTGAAGGTGACGATTAATCCCAAAAAGAATGAAACACTAAAAAATATTAAGATGAAAATCACCGGTACATTAGAAAATGGAATTACAAACAAACGTGTTAATGCAAAATTTGCTGTTGGTGGTATAGAGGATTTGGAAAAGGGTATTGTTTCTTTTGATATGGAATACACGTTAAAGGAAACAGGTAACTCATTAATGATCCCTGTTACAGTGGAAGTACAAGGGGCAGAACATCAATTGAAATTAAAACCTAACATTAAAATCCAGGTTATGAGTGTAGATGGAAAAGATATTACAAATGAAAACGTATCGCAATCGTTTAATGATATTACTCCAGTAACTACTTCAGGAAAAGTTAATGTGAAGGCTCGTTTTACTGCTTCTTATGGTGGATTACCTAGATTAGATTATAAGGTTTATGATTCAAATGCTAAAAAGGATGACCGTTCTATAATGTATCCAGTTGCATTAGATCTATTTGTTGATAATTTGCCTAATCGTAATGATTTAAGAGGAGCTACATTCCCTGTTGGAAAAATTAATTATCATTTTAATTTTTCGGGAAAGGTTGATTGGGATGAAAAATCATTGGGGCAAGAACCACTAGATTTTGAAGGAAGAGATATGCCAATCAAGATCTTTAACTATCAAGCTATTGATAAAATAGTTGATAAAGTGCCGCAAGAAAATACGGAAAGTTTTGAGCTTGGTATGAAGGGATATAAAGATCCTCGTACTGAAACAGCCAATAGTCCAAAATCATATATACCAAAAGATAAATGGAATGCAAGCGATATAGATAAATACACAATTGATAGTGTATGGGATAGTGGTACAGTACGTCTGAATAAACCTGAAATTACTAAGAATCGTATAGGATATGCTGGAAGTATTGATGATTACGTTATTGGTAGAACATTCCCAACAATGATGTCAAGACCAAACTATCCAGTGATTCCTACATTCGGGAAGAATCAAAAGGCTTTTTCAAGCACACGCTTTTTAATTCACTCACCCAATGAATATTATTCGTTTGGAAAAAATAACAAACAAAATTTACCCAATAACGTATATTACTATTTAGAGTTTGTGATTGATTCTTATGAGGATGGAAAAGGAAATACAATTCCTTACAATACGGTAGGAAGATATACACTTACAGAAAGAAATAATCCGAAAGGATCGTATTCGCTGCAAACTACATTCCACACACCTGAAGGGAAAGAACTTGGTACACCAAATGTTGGTTATGGCGCAGTTTCAAAAGGTGATCCAACTGTTATTGTTGGACAAAAAGTTAAAGTTATAAGCCACCTAAATGTTCGTGCTGTTACTGAGGGTGGAACAACTATGGTTTATAAGTGGAATACAGATTCCTTTAATTTAACAAAAAATGGTGCTGATACTGCCAAGAAAGATATGTTGCATCAAGGGTATCCAAACACTACAGGTGGAAGAGATAAAGATGTTAATAAGCAAAAAATTTATTTTGGAGTTTCTAAAAAGAATGATAATTCTTTTGAAACAATAACACAAAATAAAGATGAGGATTATGAATGGTTTAGCACATATGATGAGGCTAAAACACATGGTGAAGTTGGAGCTATGAAAAATGATATTCATGCTCTCATGGGTGATGGTGAAGTTGTAGCATATAACATTCCTCTTGATGTAAAAACAAAAAAAGTTGGCAGTGTTAACGAAAAAGGTACACCAAACATAACGGTTACTGATTCGGTTGTATATCCTACAGCCGATAGAAAGGTAGGGTATCGTGTACGAAGTGAAGGTAAATATAACAATTTCACTGAATACGATGAAAAAGGAAATGTAACAAAACTTCAGTCTCCTGTTGGAAGTACAGTCAACTTTGAAACACTAGGGATTATGAACGGTGAAACGAGTAGTGAGGTAAAAACGAACAAAAATACTTACTATAGTTCTGACAATGTTAATGTAACAGTTGATAATTTAGTAAGGCTGCCTGAAGCAATGGATTTTACCTCCCTGGATGAAAGAGTAGAAATGCGAGTAAAAATACCAAAAGGTCTTGATTATGTAGTTGGATCTGCTAAATATGGAGATCAATATATTGAACCAAAAATTGAACAACAGAGTGATGGAAGTAATCATTTGATTTGGCATGACACATTGACTCGTGGTAATAAAGCACTCAAAAAAATCAACTTTGACACTCGTATTAATCCAGTGTTGCTGCCGCAAGGTAACCAGGTAGGACTAGAAATTCAAAATGTAATGAGTAGTTCTATGGATACTAGATTAGAGAAGTTTCGAACAAGTTCTAAGAATATTTCAGTTGTGAAAATTGGTATGGTTGGTGTTAGTGAAACAATTGAGAAAGTGACAGGAAAAAAGAACAGTGACTATGTGGTTGGTGTTCAACCGTATACGACAATCAAAGATGAGTCACATATAAAGGCACTTACATACGTTCCAAGAAATAAGGATCATAATGGATCTGCTTTTAATGGTGTTACTTTCTTGAAACAAATAACACTAGAAAATGCTAATAATAAGAATGTTGAAATATGGCTTAATAACAGCTTTGTCGAATCAAATAATCCAAACAAAATTGATTTAAAGTCAAATGGTTGGTATAGGTATACAGGAGAGCAGGATCTATCAAAAGTGGTCTCTATTTTGCTGTATATAAATGATTCATTAAGTAGCAGTGATGTTGTAAAAATGAACCTTGTTTATGGTACGCATAAAAATGAATTTGGAGATTTTTACGTAAGTAAAACAGTGGTAAATACCTCTGTTGATTATAAATTATCTCCAGTTTCTAACCAGGTAAAATATACAATTGTGGCAGATGCGAATTTAGGTCTTAGAAAAATAAGAATCGATACTGCACCTGCTGATATTGGTTTGCCAGTTATTGTACGTTTAGACAAGGACATTATTTATGAGGACTCTAATAAGAGTAATGTTGCTGTTAACTTATATGATAAGGCTGACAACAAGCTGGTAGACAGTAAAGTATATACAATTGAGGAATTACCGGAGGAAATAAAATTAAAGGTAGATCCAAAATTTTTAAAGAAACATAATAAGAGAAATTACGAGGTTAGATTTGAAAAGGTTAATAAAGAATCTATCCTTATTTTAGATGGGAAAGGTAAAGTAGATACGGATGGTTATACTTCTTCTGAAGAAACTGTAAAGGCAAATGCTAAAGCATCTACTGAGTTGAAATATAAAGGCGTTATAATGACGGAGCGTGAAGTCGGAAAAGAGATGGAAATCTTTTATGAAACACTTACAATTCCGTTAAAACAGCTGCCTAAACAAAAAACTGGCTATGGTTTTGAGTTGAAACCATTAGTTAGTTATAACAATGAATTAGCAGTCCCTTATGATGTGAAGGCAAATGCTTTTGTAGATAAGAGATTGATTGATTCTCATTTGAATTATGAGAAAAAAGGAGATCAAATGGTTGTTCCATTAGAAGAAGCTGAGAAAACAGGCAGCACGGATAAGAAGAACACCGATTTTCTTTTTGAATTGCCACATATTAACGTAGAACAAAAAACAGGTAATTTATTTACCGATCAGCAAGTGAAAGACCGTGATCCACGTATTAAGAATGCAATGAAAGATGGAAAGAGAAAGTTATATGTTCCGATTTGGGCAGATCTGGGGGAATACAATGTTTTAATAGCTTCAGGAATCCCTATAGGCGCTAATAAGGTTAACTTTGAAGTAACACAACCATTAAATTTATATGCATATATGTACGGGACAATTGGCTCTAAAACACTGAAAGATGATGAATTACTATTAGAGCCTGTTGATACGAAAAATCCTTTCTCAAATGGCAAACCGCCTGGTTGGTCAGATGAAGATGTTGCTTGGTTAAAGCAATAGGAAAGGAGATGAAAAATGTGTGAATGTCCTAACTTATAACTCGGCCAAGAAACAAATTATCTTTATGGCGCTATACTTTGTAATTACAGGAATTGTAATTCGTTTGATTGGATATTCGTTGGAAGGTAGCCTTTCCGCTTTAACACAAGCTGGCGTCGATAATTTACTTTCAGGAAATTTATCATTTGGTGATATGTTCCACTTCGACTTTAGTTTTGATACAAGTCAATTTGATGGATTTAGTTTTAATACGTTGGTTGTTTTTATAAAAGAGAAGATTCAAAGTGTTATAAATGATATGATGCCTACTACATTAGGTGCGATTAACATGCTTATGTTAAATAAGTACTTTACAATAGATCGTGCTGTTAAATTAGGGATTAAATTGTACTAAATAAATATGTAGGTAGAAAAAGAGACGTAATTTTTATATTACGTCTCTTTTTTATATAAAAAAACAAAAATTGAGAGGATGCTGTTTAGATGTTAGAACAAAATACAGATCGTATGTGGTGGATGATTGGAACTGTAGTAGTAGGAGTAATTTTAATTGCAGGGGCAAAACTTGCATATCCTGAAGTGTTTAATAGTGTAATTGATTCTTTTAAATCTACACTTTCAAATGCTTTTAAAGGTTAATAGGTAACTATATAACCAATAAATAGAAGGGGATTTTCTCCTTCTATTTATTAATGATTATAACTATTATTTTAATAATTTGAGATCTGAGAGAAAGGAGTAAAAAAGTTGAAAGACTATCCTTTCGTTCTGTTAATGCTAATTATTGGTTTTTTTATGGTTGTAATTAGTGGTTATTATTATAAGCAAAATTTTACAACCGATTCAGTTATGCAAGGGATTACAGAAACAATTAGAGCAAGCGCCGTTTCAAATGCGGATAATAGTTCTCGTATTCAAAATGGAGAATTATATGTTTCAAAACAAGACTTTGAAAAAGATTTTAAAAAACGTATTAACTCTAATAACCTTGTAAAAATCAAGAAGGATGCTAAATACGAGTTTAAATACCTTGATAATAAGAATGGTTCAATAAAAGCTATAAGAGTCATTATTCAAGATGGAAATAACACGTTTCAGGCTACATGTAAGGTGAATATAGCTACATCTTAGAAGAAAGGAGAAAAAATGTGAGGATGCTGGGAATTAGCAAGACAAAAGCAACACAAAAGAAAAAAGATAAACTTAAGTTTAATCCAAATAATCTTCAGAGAATTAAAGAAGATCTGAATACAAAACATGCAGAATTAGTTATTGATGCCTTACTTAATGAAGGATCACGTAAAAAGATCAAAGAAATTATCCAAAATGACTATCCTGTTATGTTTATGGATTATGATGATGACGAAGATATAGCAGAATATGTCGTATCTGAAATTATTGGTACAGGAGTTATCGAAAGGATTATAAAGGAACGTCCTGATATTACCGATATATCCTATAATGGAAGTCACTTAATAGTAGAATCAAGTGATTATAAAGGGAGTTATGAAAATTCCGATCATATTATTTCAGAGGAATATATTTCTCGTGTAATTCAAAAGTTTGCTAATGCTGTAGGGACAGAATTTGTTCCTAAAAAACCAATCTTTGATGGAGTTTACGGATCTATTCGTATTAATGCAGTGCATAACCAAAATACAGTAGGGAATTCTACAATGTCATTAAGGATAGTACGTCCTAGATTAGCATTAAACGAAGAGAATTTTGCTACATTTGCTCCTGAATTTATGCTTGAATTCTTTAAAGTACTTATGGTAAGTCGAAATAATATTTTAATTTCAGGAGAAACAGGTACAGGGAAAACAGAGTTTCTAAAGTTACTATTCTCTTACATTTTGTTTGAACATAAAGCAGTTATGATTGAAGATGTTCCTGAAACGCATGTTAAACAGCTATTTCCCGATAAAGATGTATTAAGTTGGTTAACTGGACATGGTGTAACAGTTACCGATCTGATTAAGGCTGCATTACGAAATAACCCACGCTGGATTATGATTTCTGAGCTTCGTGGTAAAGAGACTTATGAAGCAATTCAAGCGGTGTTATCGGGACATCATGTAGTAACTTCTCTGCATTCTGTAGATGCTGAGACATCACCAAAGAGACTTGTTAATATGTCTAAAATTGGTTATCAAGTTGATGAAAAATCCCTTGAAGAAGATATTATGAGATATTTTGGTTTTGGTTGCCATATTAAGAGGGTAGTAATAAAAACAACTGGCGAAAATGGTGTGAAAATTAATCGAGTTATTCGCTATTTATCAAAGGTAGTCGAGTATTCACATGAAGGATGCAAGATGGTATTTGAGCAAAAATATAGTAACGGTAAGTTTACGTATTCAACAGGCAGCTTGTCAGAAAATTTTTATGAACGTTTAGCTGAAGCAGATCTAAAATATGATCTTCCAAAATATACAGACGTTTTAGCAGTTAAAGAGGGTTTAGTTGTAACAAGATAAGAAAGGAGAAGGTTAAAGAAAGGAGGTATTAAGCTTGAAAGTATCTACTTTTAACGCAAAAACCAGAAAGAAAAAGTTTGTAAATGCAGATGAAATAAATGCTATTAAAGTAGCTTATGGAAAACCGTTAGAAAGAAAAGATTATCTAAGATATGGATTAATTCCAGGTTTGATTGTAGGCGGTTTTTCATTTATTTTGCTGTACTTGTGGTGGGTTTCATTGATTTTAGGAATTATTGGAGCGTTATATGGTTTAAAAGTGTTAATGCCTAAGATCATCCAAAGGACATATGAACAAATTTCTTTTCGTGAGAGAAACAAATTCGTCAATAACATGACTCAAATTCTCACAAATGATAGTCAAACATTGTTGAAAGCTTTAGGAAGGGCGAGTGATCGTTCTGAAGGTGAGTTAAAAATGGATCTGAAGGTTTTACAGGCAAAGTTAATGGGAGCTGATCATGGGCAAGTACTTCAAGCTTTTAAAGTAATCTCTAATAAATATCGTGATGATATTATATTTGTTCAGTATATAGAGCAAATAGAGACAGCTTCATTAGAGGGTAAAACAAATATGGATACATTGAAAGATATAAAGTCTTACCACAACGAAATGAAAGAGAAAAAGGAAGAATATGATCGGAAGAAGGATGGTCATCTGAAAGATATAAAATCACTTTGTATTATAGTGGTGTTTTTTATCTTAATAATTGCATTCTCATTTAATTTTGAAACATATATTAATGCGTTTGCGAGACATCCGATTGGTTGGTGTACTGCTGGTATTTACATGTTATTAATGTTTTTCTTCTCTAGGTCTTTTGCTAACTATTACTTTGATGATTCAATAATGGAGGTAAAAATATGAGGATAGTAGCAACGACTAGCGCAAAAAAAAATCGGTATAAACGCCTTTTTGCTGAAGAAGAATTATATAACATGTTACAAGAAATGGGTAATACAAGACAAATGATCGATAATTTCCAAACGAAGCGGATTAAACAAACGCTTATGATGGTTGTTATCGGTTTTTTTATGGGTTTATTAGTTTCAAAATGGTGCTATTTATTAGCAATTGTATTACCAATCCTTTTTTATCGATCAAAATACAAAAAAGTGGTTCGAACTTACAATGCCTTCAAATTTGAACGCCATCTAAACTTTATTAAGTTCATGAGGTTG
The DNA here is from genome assembly GCF_008042305.1 of Bacillus sp. AY18-3. Taxonomy (NCBI): domain Bacteria; kingdom Bacillati; phylum Bacillota; class Bacilli; order Caryophanales; family Bacillaceae; genus Bacillus; species Bacillus sp. AY18-3. Next base: position 22,427 of record NZ_QKQR01000048.1, read on the forward strand.
TTAATTCCTTATCTAAAGGAAGGGGAGGGTGGGACTAGCTTGTATCAGATCCTCCGAAAAATCCTAAAGCGTACAGAAAATCCTGTAGATGCAAATTCGGTGGCTAAATTAATGTCAGAACTAACGGATAAGCCAAATGATATTCAGCCTTTTACCGATTTTGCTATGCGCTCCAGTGGTACTGATATGTCAATTTTGTTTATGCAAACAATTTATGATTTCCAACAAAACTCATACGATACAAATGTTATTGATGAACTTGGGAAAATAGCGAGTGCAGCCTTACAAAGATCAATTGATGAAATTGTGACGTTTAAACTAAAACGATTTACATTTTTCCCTACGAAAATTGTTATGAGTGCATTTCTAATAGTTGTGGGATTTGCAGCAGCAATATTGAGATATAACCTTTCAAGTATTAATTTATGATAAATCTTTAGGGAGGGTGGAAGTAAATTGAAATTCAAGTAAGTAGGTGTAAATTATGCAAGAATCTTCGATTATGGAAATGGTGAAATGGTTTCTTACGCTATTCTCTATTGTTTTATTAGTTGCCGTAGCGATATTTTGCATTCAATTGTCAAATGTGAATTCTTATAAACAACAAGTTAATTACACAATTGAGAGGAAAGGTGGCTTAACCAAAGAAGCTGCCCAAAGCTTAAAAGAGTATAGCGATAAGTACTATAATGGGGCTTTCACTATCGAAAGTGAGAAATTAAATGAAAAGGTTCAGTATGGCGAAATAGTAGACTATCAAGTTGTAGCAAAGTTTAAAATTGCTGTTTTTAACATTCCTGATGTGACTATGAAGTTCACTGGATCTGCATCTTCACAAATTCGTTAGAGAGTGGGTGATGGAGAAATGCTCGAAAATAACACATTCCGCCTAATGATATTAATAGGCGGTTTTATTGTGTGTGCAGGAGTTTTCTTATTGTTTAAAGATGAACTGTCTGTAATTAAAGAATCTTTTCAGAATTTCTTCTCCCAAAGAATTACAAAGTATTAAGTAAAGGAGTCAATTTTAAATGGCTAGAAAAAACCAAAAAAATGACAAAGCGCCACACCAAGATGCTGTTTCAGTAATCTTGAAAAAGCAGGGAATAACATACGAAGAGTGGTCACAAAAAATTGTGAGTGATAAATGCGTATCTTTACTACAAGGTGGAGAGCCTGAGTGGAGAAATAAGATGTTAGAAGACGCTGCGATGGTAGAAATCGCGGCTTTTATTGTTAAACAGGAAAATAACAGGCAATCAAAAGGTGAATCTCATTCAAACTCTGACACACAATCAAGAGCTTAAAAAGATAGGCCTGGTCAAAATACTTAAACTATTAAATTATATAAGAGAAAGTAGGAATTTAAAATGGATCTATTTACTGCGTTTTATATTAAATTATTAACTTACAATGACTTTTTCGATTCTGTTAGTAACGCTATGGGTAGCTGGACTGGACGACTACAAGCAATTGGTGTAGGGGTCATTATTTTCTGTGTTGCTGTTGCAGGTGTTATGTACATGCTAGGTGAAGAAATGAGCCGAAAAGCAAAACAATGGCTTTTCCGTATTATTGTTGGTGGAGTTATTTTATTCAGTGCAGGAATTATTGGAGATACAATTAGAGGTTTAACTGGAGAAGATCTTTAAAATTAATCGATATTTAGAAAAAAGGGGACTTATTTATAGTAAGTTCCCTTTTTATTATTTATTAGAAAAATATATACATGGAATGAGGTTAAAGGAATGTATATTGTAGAGTTTTTACAAAAAGAGCAATCAAAACCATTTAAAAGGTTTTTAAAGAAAAATAAGGCTTGGAACGGAAAACAATTAGGGCTAAGAGCTGCTGAAAACTTAATTCAAAAATATGTTGCGGAAAATCAACAAAATGATCAAATTTTATTACTACTACAAGATATTGAGAATGAAAAAGCTTATGAATTTGCAATACCTGTAAGAGCAAGCGAAAAGTTTTCACTTTTAACTACGATCTCAAATGATCTTGAAGAGGGAAATACAGATTTTAATTTAGCGATGGATATTAAACAGGGGTTATATACAAGTTATAAAGCTGAAGAAAAACAAGGGAGTATAGAACCTGAAGTACAAGCACCTCAAAAGAAAAAGGGAGGATTTCTTTCTAAGATTTTTGGTAAAAAGGAAGAGGGAATTCCACATGCTGCTACTGTAGATACAAGAGATTTTGATAATAAAGTGCAAAAAGAGTTTGCAAAAGAAGATCCATTTGAGGAAATGACAGATGGGGAAATGCAACAAAGAGGAATGAATCTATTTGAAGAATCAGATTTTGAACATTTAGAAAAGGAAGCTGAGAATCTTTCTGAAGTAGAACAGAAAGATATATTTGCAATAGAAAAAACAGAAGATGATCAAGGTAAAGCATTGAATCTAGAAAAAGAAAATGATGAAATACCTTACGAGGTAAATGAAAGCGAATCTGTTAAGAGTGTTGAAGAAGAGCTTTTTTATTCTGTATCTGATAATGAAAAAGAAGAGGGAAATCAGGAAGCTGATCCTATAATTCAAGTAAAAGATGTAAGTTTTCCTGAATATGATAAATATATAGATTTAAAAGAAGTAGAAACAAAGCAAAGTCGTTATGATTCTCGTTTCACTATAAAACATTTATTAGGACTCATGGGTATGAGTGAAGAAACTTCAAAAACAGCCCTGGAAAATAAGAGATTACAATTTGTAAAGAATGTATTAAGTGGTAAGGATTTTTTAATTATTCAAGATAATTATTACCAGGATGTTAATAATTTAATAGATGAAATTCGCTTAATTTTAGAAAGAACGTATAAGGAAACTATAATGCGTGATTATCAGAAAGAAGCGGAAGAGAAATTACGTGAAACTTTTGAAGCGAATCTCCAAGAAAGGCTGCAAGAACTAAATGCATTTGAGAATAAGGAAAATCAAGATATGCAGCAAAAATTAAATGCATTTTCTGAAAAACAGCAACTGGAATTACAATCTTTTAAATTAAAACAAGAAGCAGAATTTAAAGTATATGAATCAGATCTTGAAGAACGTAAGTTAATGTTAGTAAGTGCCCGTGAAGAAGAATTAAAGACAGAAAACGATATAGAGAAAGAAAAGTCACTTCATGAGAAAGCATATGACTTAAAAATAGAAGCAAATAAATTGCTAATTGATAAAAAGAATGAGCTTTTAGCTGATTTTGTTGGTGCACTTGAAGATATTATGAATGCTGCATCTGAATCACAAGAGTCTCAAATGAAAGATCTACAAGCGTATATGAATCAGTTAATTCCTGAATGGAGAGAAGAAATTCAAGCTGAGCATGATAAAGAAATGGAAAATCGTAAATTAAAGTTGGAAGAAGAGAAAAATCGATTAGAACAAGAAGCATTAATTTTAGAGCAGAGAAAACAGGAAGCAATAGAAATGAAGACAAGTGCTAGAGAACGTGAATTACTGAATATTATTGATGAATTAAATGACAGAGTAATAAAGGCTTATGCTGGAACAGGTCAGATGCCACAACAACCAATGTATATGTATGCTCCAGCTATGCAGCCAGTACAACAGCCTGTATTCATGTATCCACAAGCAACGCAACAGCCTGTACCACCACAACAAGTACCACCACAAGCAACGCAGCAGCCTATACCACCACAAACGGAAAGTACCCCGGAGAAACGTGGGAAACTTTATGAGTTTTGGTATAAAAAATAGTATACAAACTAGGTGAGGAGGAAGTGCGAGTGGCAATTAGAAAGCTCTCGTTGAAACGAAAAAAATATCTTCATCACGATTATAGAATTGATGGTGAAGGTCTACCGCAAGAAAAGAATAGAATTAATAAAAGAGCACTCGCAATCTCTTCCGTTGTGGTGCTTTTTCCTATAGGAGCAATAAATTTTGTAGCAGGATCATACCAGTCAATTATAAAAGAATTATCAAAAACAGTTGAAAAACCTACTATTTTTGATGTGATTGGTTCAAAGTGGGAAAACAGTTTATCGATAAAAAGTTTATTCCTACCTGCATTGCCTACAAATATGTATTTGTTTAGCTTATTAGCTTCAACGCTGGTAGGTTTTTTGGTGTATTCAAAGGTTAATTATCGAAGTGACGAAAATGTAGCTTATGGTCAAAAGGGAGATAGTCGTTTTACTACGATTGAAGAAATTAAAGAACAGTATCATGAGATTCCTGAAAAGGCAGAGGTATTTGAGGGGTATGGCGGTGTACCTGTTTCTCATTACAAGGATAAATATTATATCGATCAGGATACTGTAAATACTGCAATCTTAGGGGTTTCTCGTTCAGGTAAAGGTGAAATGATAGTTGTCGTAATGATTGATAATTTGAGTAGAGCAAAAAATCAATCGAGTATGGTTGTAAATGATCCGAAAGGGGAACTTTATAGTGCATCTAAAGAAACGTTAGAAAAGCGTGGATATGATGTTCAGGTATTAAATATTTTAGAACCGTTACAAGGCATGTCTTACAATCCATTGCAACTTGTAATTGATGCCTGGGTAAATGGTGATGATCAGGAAGCGGCAAAACGTGCAAATACATTAACATTTTCTCTATACAATGATCCCAACGCTGGCGACAATGCATTTTTTAATACTTCTGCACAAAGTGCGATTAACGGTATTATTCTCGCTATTGTAGATTATTGTGTGAAAAATAATTGCATTGAAAAAGTTACGATGCACAATGTATCCCAAATGTTAAACGAACTAGGAACATTTTATTACAAAGAAAATCCCGATGACTTTGTAGAAAAAAATGCTTTGGATGAGTATTTCAAGAGTCTACCACAAGGCAGTGTAGCGAAAATGCAATATGGATCTACAAGCTTTGCAGGTGAAAAGGCGAAGGGTTCTATTTTAGCTACTGCAAACCAGGGGTTACAAACTTTCGCAGATAAAATGTTTGCGAAAATGACTTCAAAATCTAGCTTAGATCTAAAGCAGGTAGGATTTCCTAAAAACCTGTTTTTCCAGTTAGATGAACGTTTTTTAAATAAACGAGTTACGGTATCTTTTCACAAAAATGATGATGAGAAGACGGAAATTGGAAGTTACAAGATTAAAGTTAAATCTTTAGGTATGTGCAATATGAATTTCAATGATTCCTTAGAAGATGGAGATTTGTTGCTAATCCGTTATCAGGATGAAGAAAATCCTAATAGAAAATATCGATTATTATACAGTTTGAAATTTGAAACGTTATTAGATGAAAAGGGAAGGGTTGTTTATCAGAAAAAAGAGGGGTATGAAAATAAACCGGAGTATAAACGTGAGGTAACACTCATTAAGAAAGCTAATACTTTTCCTCTTGAACCAAAAGCGAAGCTAACCTATTCAGAAAAGCCAACTGCTGTATTTATGATTTTACCTGACTATGACAAATCAAATCATGCTTTAGCGAGTATCTTTGTTAAACAGTTATATACAGAGTTATCAACGAACTGTAATGACACGAAAGGAAAAAAATGTTTTAGACGTGTTCACTTTTTATTAGATGAGTTTGGGAATATGCCAGCTATAGATGATATGGGCGGTGTATTAACGGTTTGTGCAGGACGTAATATGCTTTTTAATTTGGTGCTTCAATCATACTCGCAAATTGAGAAACTATATGATAAGCAAGCTAAAGAAATCAAACAAAACTGTCAAAATCATCTTTATATCATGTCGACAGATCCTGAAACAATTGAAGAAATTTCAAAACGTGCTGGACATAAGACAATTATCGGGAAATCTTCGAATGAAAGTCATTTGGATGCAGATAACAAGGTAACAAAAAGTGCAGACCAACAACGTATCATCTCTCCAGATAGACTATCACAATTTCTAGAGGGAGAAACATTACTTATTCGTGCACTTCATAGACAAGATTTAAATAGAAAAAAAGTACGTCCGTATCCAATTTTTAATACACAAGAAACGACTATGCCTTATCGTTGGCAATTTCTATCAAGCTTGTTTGATACTTCAAATGATTTAAATGATATTGATATTCCTTCCCTACATACAGGATTAGATTTAACCGATCTATATTTAAACTTCTTAGATTTCATTATAAATCCAGTTGCTAAAAGGGAATATATGAGAAAACAGTCTACTAATGAAGTAGTTAAGGAAGAGATAACGCTGGATCAGGTTATTAAATCGTTAATTGAGCTTGTGAAAGAAAATAGAAATATAGACGATCCAAAAGAAATTCGTACACGTTTAGCAAAAATGCTATTAAATTATGTGAAAAATAAAGTAATTCCTCCAACAGAAGAAGTGGAATTTCTAAAAGAACAATCCTCTGTTCAAGAGATTACAAGATGTTTAGATAAATTACTTAAAATATTGGCAGATTGATAAAGTCAAAATATATAAGAAAGGTAGAACAGTTATGGCTGCTACAAAAATAAAGGAATGGTTTTTTAAAAGTAAAAGAACATTAACAATAGGAGTATTTACAGTTTTAATCTTGATTAGTAGTTTTATATATTCGCCTGTCACCTTTGCTGACGGATGGTGGGACGAGCTTGTATGGAAATGGGATGATATAAAAAAAGAAGAAGCACTTGTCTTTCTAGATAATGACTGGATACAGTATGCAAATATTTTGGGAATGATACTGCAAAGTTTGAAGGGGTGGATTGTTCAACCACTATTTGCGATGGTTTCTGGTTTAGAAGGTTTAATTCCTGAAACATTTTCTTTCTTTGATTTACTAGAAGATACGGGGTTAAACTCATTTGCTACATCTATAATGAAAGGTTTGTTTTACGCTTTACTATTATTAGTTATTGTATGGTTGGCAATCAAAACGATTATACAACATAAACCACCTCGATTTAAGTCGGTAGTAGTTAACATTATTGTAATGATTGGTTTGCTAGGTGGTTTAAATGAACTAATGGCAGATATGCAAAAGATGGCTACTGATTTTTATGAAGATACAACTAATGATAGCAAAGCGAAAGAAGGTCTGGCATTTAGTATAGTGAAGCATAACACAGCAGATTTAGCCTATTTAAGTACTGTTGGTTTTGGTGCTATCCAAATTAAAGATTCTGACGAGAGTGCTATGTCCTTTGATGAAAGGAATGGGAAAAATAGCTTATCAAAAGAAATGTATTTGGCTGCTGATCTAGGGGATATAATCAATCCCGATGCTGTTGATAAACTCAAGGATCAGGATGGAGTTGCAGAAGAAACAAAATTTTTAGCATATAGGGTTACAAATAATGGGGTAGAAGAAGCACTGGAATCAATAGAAGAGAGCTTTTTTAATCCGTTTAAAGATACATTTCCAGCGGGATATGTTCGCTACCCTATGAAGTTTACTACAATATTTTGGGGACTAGCTTCGCTAGGGATTGCGTATTTATTTACTATTTTTGTATTTGTAATGACGATATTTGAGATTGCAATGAAAAAAATTATTGCTCCGATTATATTTGTGACAGATATAGAAACTGGTGAGAAAACAAAGATGGTTATACAAGATATTTTAAGAGGATTCATGTTAATTGGTTTTACGGGATTAAGTTTGCGATTCTATACAATAGCAGTTAATTTCCTTGCGGGTAAAGATATTAACGCTTTCTTATATATCGTAGCTATGATTTGTTTAACTGGAGCGCTAATTAAGGGTTCTGATTCAATATTAAAATATTTTGGTGTCGATGTTGGCTTGAAAGAAGGAAAGAACAATTTAATGGCTGCTGTTGGAATGTTAGCGGCTGCTAATGGTGCAAGAAAAGGTGTAAGTAATATGTTTAAGAGTGCAAAAGATAAAATGGGTGGTCAAAATAAGCAAACTCGTGATGATACACCTAAGCGTTCCGAAATGGATGCAGAGGATATGGAAAATCATCAGAATGAAAAAGAGAAAGGTAATAAAAAATCAGGAATTACACCTAAAAAATTCATGAAAAATACTGGAGCGGCGTTAAGTTATGCGAGTAATAGAGGTGTCGGTGGCATCATGAACGATGCTGGTAATTTAGTTGCTGCTACTGTCGGCGGCGCTGTAGATAAAGGGAAAGAAAAAGTAACAGGTGTTGCAAAAGATGTATCAGATGGAGTTAAGGGGACAATAGGTGAGTTTAAAGAAGGGCAGGCAGAAGGTAAACAAAAAGCTCAAGAAAATAATGATCGCCAAATGTTAAATAAAATGGGTAAAGATATTCATAAAAATGCGAATTCAGGTACAGAACAAAGCGCTAATCCAAAAGTGGAAGATGTTTCTGTAGGAAATAAACAACAAGTAGAACGAGAATTGGAATAGAAAAACCAGGAAGAAATGAAGTGCCAAATGACCAAGCGAAAGGTGATCATCAGCAAGTAGAACGAGAATTGGAAGTAGCAAATCGAATAAATAATCCAGGAAGAAATGAAGTGCCAAATGACCAAGCGAAAGGTGATCGTCAGCAAGTAGAACGAGAATTAGAGGTAGCAAACCGAATAAATAACCCAGGAAGAAATGAAATACCAAATGATCAAGCGAAAGGTGATCGTCAGCAAGTAGAACGAGAATTGGAAATAGCAAATGGAATAAATAATCCAGGAAGAAATGAAATACCAAATGATCAAGCGAAAGGTGATCGTCAGCAAGTAGAACGAGAATTGGAAGTAGCAAATCGAATAAATAACCCAGGAAGAAATGAAATGCCAAATAATCAAGCAAAAGGTGATCGTCAGCAAGTAGAACGCCAAGTTGAAGTGGCGAATCGATTAAATAGTATAGGAAGTAACGAAGTACCAAACACTCAAGCAAAAGGCGAGAATCAACAGATAGAACGCCAAGTTAATGTAACAGATCGTTTAAATAATGTAGGTGGTTCTGCTGTATCGCAAAATAATATGAAATCTGAATCAAGTACAGTCCAAAGAGAAGTGAACATCCAGGACAATGTGAAGAGTCATGGGTCAGTAATAGGGGGAACGTAAGCGTAAATGGAACGACAGTTCAACGAGAAGTAAACGTGCAAGATAATGTGAAGAGTCATGGGCCAGTAAATAGTGGAAACGTAAGCGTAAATGGAACGACAGTTCAACGAGAAGTGAACGTGCAAGACAATGTGAAGAGTCATGG
>NZ_QKQR01000049.1:0-10679 GCF_008042305.1 Bacillus sp. AY18-3
TAGTTCGGTCTTCTTTTTATTTTAAATTCATTAATAATTACTTTTTTTACATCACTATAAAATACCATTATTAGCATCCCTGATATAGTTATAAATAAAGAAACCCCTTCAATACCAATAAATATCCCTACAAATATAAGAACAATACCTATAAAAAATCCAAAATCATTTCCCTCATCATCTTCACAATCATCTTTATCCTTTTTATCTAAGTCCTCTCTAGCATCCCCTGATCCCTTTATTAACTCATCAATTGTTACTTCATATAAGTCACTAAGTAAAATCAAATTATCAATATCAGGATAACTCTTATTACTTTCCCATTTATAAACAGCTTGTCTAGTCACTCCAACCTTTCGAGCTACATCTTCTTGTGAAAAGCTTTTTGATTCACGAAACTTTTTCAATTGCGAACCTAAATTCATATTATTCACCTCTAAGAAATCATTACATATAAACCCTTAATTAATAAAGAAACCATTAATCTAATACATGTAAACTAATAGTTCACATATTCAAATCCTTACTAAATCCCTCTTTACATTCAATTAATACAATATTATCAGAAACTAAAAAAAGAATCCCATAAACATAGGAATCTTTTTTACTTTTATCAAATGTAAACTTTTAAATAAAAGTTTACATTCAAACCCTTTAAAACATTGACTTCTGACCAATTCCCCTGATATCTTCAATTTATACAACAAAAGTATACATTCAAAACACTATAAAATAAGAGGTCTAAAATCCATGAACAAAAAACCACATCTCATTGATGTCCAACCTATCCGTAGCAAAGAACAGATCGAAGATATGAAATGGTCCCTAAAGCGTCACTGTTCCGAACGAGACTATATTCTCTTTCTTATTGGCATTCATACCGGACTACGCGTAAGTGACCTACTCCAACTCGAAACACAAACTATATTAAAGTTAAAACGAAAAAAGAGAAAAGAATTCAAAATCAAAGAGGGAAAAACGAAGAAAGAACGCATGATTAACCTTACTTCTATTTTTGATGAAGTATACTCTTATAGCCAAACACTAGAAAGTACCTGGTTATTCCCTTCCCGAAAAGGAGATCAACCGATTAGTAAGATTCAGGCTTATCGACAATTGCAAAAAGCCGGAGATTTTGCGGATATAGAATCTATCGGGACCCATACCATGCGAAAAACCTTCGGTTATTGGTTCTATAAACAAACAAAAGATGTGGCCATGTTACAAGAAATACTCAATCATAGTACACCCAAAATTACACTTAAATATATTGGAATTAATAAAGAAGAAAAAGATAATATCCTTGATATATTCTTTATTTAATTTAGTTAAATTTAATAATATATATTCGATAATATGTTAATATATTCCTTGTAATATTAATTTATTTTATAGAAGAGGTAAATCGATGAAAAACATATTTGACTTTTTTAATCAAGGTTGGGTTGGTTCATTTATAGGAATCTTAGGTATAATCATAGCCTTGATAACAACCCTTATAGCATCTAAAGCAAAAAAAAGACTAGTGTACCAATGTAAATCTCTAAAGGTAATAGGTACAGATAGTATTACTCCTAACGAAATCGAAATAACTTATAAAGGAAAAAAAGTTCCTAGAGTTATAATGACTAAAATTACCATTTGGAATGTTGGAAAAGAAACTATAAATGGATCAGACATTGTAAATGATGATACTTTAAGATTAGAAATAGATAAAAATGAAGAAATTATAAGCTTAAATATTATTAACAAAACTAGAGATGTTAATAAATTCACCTCATTTTTAAATGCAAAATCTAATAATACAGCTTTATTAACATTTGATTACTTGGATCCTAATGATGGTGTAACTTTAGAAATATTACATACTGATTGGAAATGGAATCCTAAAATTAAAGGATCAATTAAAGGATTACCAAAAGGCCTTTTAAACTGGAGTAATGGAAATTCAGCAATACCTTATAAAAACGAAAAAAAATCTCGCTTAATAAAAATATTATTAGATCCTTATAATTCAAAATCGATTTCGATTTTAGCTGCTATTCCAGGAGTATTCCTAATAACGGTAGGTATTTTCTATAAAGAAATAGAACCCTTCCTAGAGTTTTCCCAATACAACGAAGTTAACATTCAGACTGCATTTATGATTGCTGGGGTTATATATATGATACCCCTTATATCTGAATTAATTAATATTAGAAAAAAACCGCCAAAAAAATTAGATAGTGATATTAACTATGAAAATACTACTATAAAAAAAGATAATAAAAAAATTTCATAAGTATAAATAAGAGAACACTTATAGACTAATCTATACTGCATTCCCTTATTGGCGGGACCCCTAATAACAAAAAATCAAATAATATTTTAAATAAAAACAGCGTAGAAAAAGATCTAGTCAAAACTAGATCTTTTTCTACGCTGTTTTTATAATAAAAGCCTCTCGCAACAGATCATTGCATGCCTTTTTTATAACGCTACGATGCGTTTCTTACTATTTAACATTAAAATAATTAAAGTAATTAAAGGAGGTACATATATGGACATTGGAAAAAAAATAAAACATTTAAGATTAATAAATAACATGACACAAGAAGATGTAGCCAGCCAATTATTTATTTCAAGACAAGTTATATCTAAATGGGAACTAGGAAAAAGTCTTCCCGATCTAACCAATTTATTAGCCTTAAGCAATCTATTTAATGTTTCAATTGATTCTTTATTAAAGGAGGATTCAAATTTGCAAAGTCAGATAATAAAACAAAGCAATTATAAAAGATATTTATTAATAGCCTCTCTCTACATATATTCTTTAATTACTATTGTTGTTATATTTTATTGTCTCATTGCCTTTTTACTTATGCCAAAAGACATAAAAACATCTGATCTAAAGATTATTAATTCGCACTTTTATCAAGAAAGCGATAAAAAAGAAATTCTATATATTTATAGTAAATTAACACCGTTCTTCTCCAATTATTCAGGAGATTATAGCATTGAAACAAAAGATCATGAAATAAACATTCATGCTAATCGAAATTCAATTCCATTTAGAAATAAAGATGTTTTATTTTCAATTGAAAAAGACATACCCCATGGAATAGATTGGGAAGAAAAAGATGTTTACATTGTAGATGAAAACAATAAAAAAATACTTATATATAACCATAAAAATAAACAGCTGTATTACCAACTAAAAAATTAAAAAGTAGGCGATCAAAATTAAAAACATTTACAAATATATTTTTATACTAACTACGCTTATTCTTAATATAATTAGTTCTCTACTCATTATGAATACAGGATTTACACCAGGAAATATGGTGTTTGCTATTACATTTTTATTTTTCACCATGCTATTCCAAACTACTACAATGCTATTTATTATATATATGATTAAAAATGATACATCTAAAAAAATAAGAATAATATTATACATATTTTTAACATTAGATATATTTATCTTTTTATCGTTGCTATACATGGCATATATAGTAACTACAGCATTAAAATATTATTAACATCTTTATAGCAAGGGAATGCTTGTAGACTGATCTATACTGCATTCCCTTATTGTATGTATGCTATAATTTCTACTTTTCTATTACCTAAATTAAGCCTTACTAAAAATAACAACTACATTCAATTTTTAAACAAACCGAAAAAACCTTTCCGTTTTTGTTTCTGATTTTCCTTCTGCATATTTCTAATGTTTTCAAGCAATAACTGATCTCGCTTCTCTAACTTCTTCTCTATAAAAACTTCTAATTCACTGTTTTTACCTTCTACTTCAGTTAACTTTTTCTCCGTATTCGCTAAATGTTCTTTTGTCGTAACCAATTCATTCGTAATTTCTTGTAATTTTTGAACAAGTGCTTGATTGAATTGATTTTGTAACTTCTGATTTTCTAATACTTCATTCAATTTCTTTTCTAATTCTGATTTTTCTTCTTTTGAAACAAACGAATCAAGTTCTCCGTTTCGCCATGCTCGAACTTGATCGTAAGACCATTTTTGCATCTGTATTTTTTCTTTTATTGCTTTTAATTCTTCTATATTCTCCTTCGAATATCTACGATGCCCTCCCTGGCTTCGCTCCGTTTGTATGTTAAATTCGTTTGACCATACCTTTAGCAAATCGGGTGTGATCCCTAAAAGATCCGCAACAATTTTCGGTGTATGCATTTCCGATTTTAGTTCCAATTTTCATTCCTCCCCCAAAAACGGAATACGTTTTTCACTTAATAAACACAATTAAATCAACATTCCAATCAAAATCGGAATGTACTTACAACCGATATAACAACCGATTTTAAAAACGATTTAATTTCGAAATACATTCCGATTTTACCACCGATATGTATTACTTCTCGATAATAACATCAAAATCTTTTTTTATTTATACAAGATTTTATACAAAAAAAGAATAGTGGGAATCGCTAGAATCCCCGTTACATCAAATATGTATAAAATCCTGTATACCAAATAAACAGACAAAAAAAGAAGAATCCTTGTAAATACAAGGATTCTATGAAAGTATTTGCTACCGATAATGTTACGTTATGTTAACCTCATATGAATATGGTATACATCAAGAAATGTACGACTTATTCTAATTTCTTCGTGATAGAATATAATAAATCCATATTTTAACAAAATGTAAAAAGGGGGAAAAATTTTGTATAAAAAACTAAGAAAACATCTTATATTAGGTTCCCTATTTCTTATCATTAGTGGCTGTTCAATTTCAACAGGGTACAACACGCAACAAGAAGCATTAAAACAAGGGTTAAAACCAACAAATAATACAGAGCTAGATAAATATAATGCTCTAAAAAGTATTATAAAAATAGATGAAAAAATAGCCTTTTTTGTTACACCTGATAATTACATTTCAATAGCAGATTTAGAAATAGAAAATGGAAAATGGACTGTTAGTGGGATAACAGGAGCAACAAATGTAAGTGAGTTAGAAGTACAAGATTCTGGTATATCACCTACTATGGGAATATCAAATGGAAAAGTTATTTCTGGTTATCTTAAAAACCCATCTATTAGCAAGGTATCATATGAGTCTACCCCAGGACATATTGTAGATTTAGATAAATTCTTACCAAACGAAACAAAGTACAAAGGATGGAGTTTATGGTACGTGATCCTTCCTAATAAATTAGATGATGATTTAAAGTCTTTTGATTTTATTACGACTGTTTTAGAATTCAAAGATACAAATGGCACTATTATAAAATATAAGAACTGATCAACTAAAAACAACTTCTGATAACGATAATTATGTAAACATAAAAGTCCTCCAGTTAAACAATCTGGAGGACTTTTAATAGTTTTCTAAAAACAATGTTCCTAAATTATATTCCAAACGCAGTCATTCCTAAATAAACCAGAATATAACTGATTAAAGGAATTGAAAGAATCAAACTTGTTTTTAATAATTTATTTTTTTTATCAACCTTTACTTTACTTACAGGTTTTTCCTCTATAAAATCAACTATTTCACGATAAGTTTTTAAATTGTTTTCTTTTTTTATATTTTCAACTTTCAATGATGCAAACATAAGAAAAATAGAAAGTACCAAAAGTGTTATAAAACCATAATAACCAAAAAAGTAACATACAGGTACAAGAGAAATAGGAAGTATAATCATTAATGCTAACATGATGTAACTCCACTTAAAGAAAGTTGATTTTTGAAGTTCTTCTTTCATGATCTTTACATCTCCTTTAACTAAATCATCCAGGGAGACATTAAAAAGAATACTCATCATTAATAAATTATGAATATCTGGATAGTTTCTTTCATTTTCCCAATTAGAAATAGATTGTCTGGAAACATGAATTTTTTCTGCCAACTCCTCTTGAGACATATTATCCCGTTTACGAAAATATTGTATCTGTCTACCAATGTTCATTTATACATCTCCCTTAAGTTTGAGGTTAAGTTAAAGGCTAATTAAAGACTACCAAATTTCTTTATAATAACGTGATTTTAAGATGTAAAAATGTTTTATCATGCTATTCTCCCCTGTTTTTGGGTGTGAGTGCTGGCTGGGGGTCTGGGGGCTAGCCCCTAGGAACTTAACGTAACTGAATATGGAATAAGCTTATTATTTAAATCGATAGAATTAGCGGTTCGGCGGGTATAATTGCTGGTCCAAGTCGAGCAACTTAACCCCGTTTTTGGTCTGTTCGGCTTGGCGAAAGCTAAAAACCCGCCGAAAAAAGTTTTGCAAGGACAGAATCAAAAAGAAAAGGCGATAGCCTTTAGGTGAGGATAAACGAACCGACTTTTTGATTCTGTGGGTGGAGATTTTTGAGTGATTTTCTCAAAAATACGACCCGTTCCTTGCGGAACTTTTAGCCCTATATATAAGAGTGAGATAGAGGAAATAAAAAAAACCAGTAATACCAAGGGTTTATAGCTTATGAGGTGTTACTTTTTCGTAACACCTGTGTTACAAAAAAGTAACACCTAAAAAAAGGAAAAACATAATAAAAAAAAGATGTCAATGAGAATTTGACATCTAAAATAAGTATATTGGTAATTTATATTTTTTCTTAGACTCATCAATTTTAAAGTTCCTTAATGAATTTCTAAAAATATGTTGAGTTGCTTTATCTATTCCATCTTTAGGACTACAACACATAATATTAGGATTTACAAACCATGTACGACTTGTACATGCACGACCATCTTCTGTTGTTATTCCTGCTGCTGCAACTCCTAGAACCCCTTTTTTAAATAAACCATTCATCGTTAAAGAAACATTTTTTCTTGCCATTTTAAAACGTTCGGCTAAATATGTAGGTGATGCTGGAGTGCTTGTATCTACATTATCCTTATCAATTTTTTGAATAATAACGTTAGTTTTGAATTCCACATATGGAGCAAGTTTAAATAAAAATGCTTCTTCCTTACTACTCAAATACTCAATTTCAGTAAGATAATTAACGTTATCCATAATTAGCTGCACAAACCTCACCCGATCTGTAGGTTTTTTCTTTTTCCCTATGAAATACTCATCTCCACCAGTTGTTTTACTTAATAACTGCAAGAGCATTGTTTTCTCTTCTTCTGAGTAACCACCGGCTTGCAACTGGTCATAAATGCTATCAATCTTACTATCTCTTATTTTCGCTTTTTTTTCAGCTTGTCCAAAATCTACAACTTTTGTCATAAAATAATTCTCTCCCTTAGTGGAAGGAATCAACTTTTATATGTTAGAATGTATATAGAATATATATTGGTTGATTCCAACCTTATTATGAAAAACCGCCTTGCCGTCCAAAGCTTGGGCGGTTTTTCTCGTTTGTATGTCTTTCTCTATAATAACATGAAACACCTTGTTAAAGCTTTCCATCTCTTACAAAAGCACAACATTCAATCCTCTTTTTCTTCTTCAAACTCATGCAATTCAATGCTTTTATCATTATCACTCCTATCTTTCCCTATCAAAATCTTGATGTCTTCTCATTTCTCTCTTATGTTCACGTTCAAATTGATTATCTATTCCCTTCCTATCCAATTCATTTTTAATAATTCCACTAAACACCTTAAATTTCTCTTTAAAAGCTTTTTTCGTCTGTTGATACAAAACTCTTATATTCTCCTTCAAATCCTTTATATGAGTTTTTAATGAGCCTATTTCAGTATTTAAATTTCTATTTTCCTCTTTTAACTTTAAATTTATCTTTTGGGATTCTTTTAAAGAATCATACAAACTATCAACTTGACGATTCAATTCCCTATTTTCTTTTACCAAATCAGTATTCTGCAAACGCTCATAATCTTTTTTTACAGTGACTGCTGCAGTTATTAATTCTTCTACTTTTTCGAGTTGCTTTGGAGAAAAAACATAATTGCCTGTTTCTTTCTCAATGATTTCAGGTTTACCAATTAATTTTGGTTTTACCTCTGTCTTGATCTCTTTCTTTTTGGTCTTTAGCGTAATTTTATTATTGGGCAATCGCTTGCTTATCTCGGTAAATTGATTCTCTATATTAGAAACTGCTTCAGCATATTCTTTGTATTGACGGACTTTCATATATTTATGGGAACCCACATTGGCACGTTCAAAATTTGGAATTTGTTCTTTAGCCAAAGATTCAATATAAGCCGTTTCTAATTGTCTCCAATTCGCAATTAGCTCCGTCCCTTTTCCTTGTACGCCTTGTTGTTGCAAGGCTCTATCCATTCCGACACGCCTCGTTAATCCTCGACTACTTTCGAAATTCGGTACATAGTTAATATGTAAATGCGGATTTGCTTCATCATCATGTAAAACCATGTTATAGACTGCTAGATTTGGATTTCGCCCTTGAAACGCCTCCGCATACTGTTTTAACGCTTCTTTTTTAGCTTCCCTATACTTTGGGTCATCTTTACCCTCTCCAACCGCTACAACCAATTCTCGTTGCTCATGTGTCTTTTCATTTTTATGTATTTTGTCATAGTAGTCCTGAATCTTACGGTCATTTCGTTTTTGCTTCTCATTATACTTGTCCACCGCTTTTTGAAAGACATCCTTGTATACAATCCGGATATCCTTTTGAACAAAGTAGATATTCTCGTCTAACCTGGATAGATCGATACCAGGATTCCCATAAATGTTTTCTCTGTTATTATGGCTTAATGAACTTTGGTGAGATTGATTAAATGAGATAGAGAACAACATAAAGTGCCACCACTTTCCCTAGATTAATTGACACAATAAGTCTAGCAATGCGACGAAATTGTGTCAATTGACGTAACCCTATACGTATTTTGACGCTTTCGCATCAAAATCGATAGGGGTCTGCGACGCTTTTCGGCTTTGCCGAGCCACATTACACGTGGCAAAAACAATACCTTGGGCGTTGCCCAAACCCACTGGGGAACTCTTCCCCAGACCCCATCATTCGAACTCCCCAACCCCTCAATCCTTGAGGGGCTCCCTCGCCGGTTGGCATCCCCAAAACGGTTCGTTTTGAGGAAATGCCAAGAGGGTGAAGAATCAGCTGCACGTGTCAATTCCTTAATGCTCCTTTCATGGATCAGTAAAAAACGCTGATCCATTCCAGTCCGCTTACCATTGACACTTACCGTTTATTCTCCACCTTATCACTCATTTAAAAATTACCTATTTAATTTAGCTTTACCATTAAATTTGGCTATATATTTCAATTTTTCATTATAAATATTATTAGTTAATTCAACATTTAAATAATGAGACAATCCATCTATATCATTATATACAGTAAAATGATTGATTCCATTCATAGTTAAATATTCATATACGTTCTCTACTAAATGTGGAGATATAATAATTTTTTTTAGAATTTTGCTTTTATGTTCAAGACAAACTGAATCTATCTCTGTTTCTAAATCCTTTAAACTATTACTTTGTACAGTAAAAAAGCCATTTTGTAATAACAACCTTGGATTATTTTTTGAAGGATACATTGCAAAGGAATTATTAAGTTTATTTTCTTTTTCATAAAATATTCTAGCTATATCTTTGTCTCCATAAATGGAGATTAGAGATTCTGCTGTCAGAATTGAAGTAGATTTATGAAAATAAAGATTCAAAGCATGTGGGTCTAATAACCATATACATGCATTTTTTTCACTATCATAATCCCATCCATCAAAAGCAAAATATAAAGAAGTAATAAATGAATCTGTCCAATCTAATAATCTCGTTTTCAAACCATGATGTTGCATATAAAATTTCATATTCCAATTATCCTCTTTTAAAAAAGAAGAAGATTGATTTTTAAAATTAACACCTAGACGCTGTTCTATTCTTAAATAATCATTTAAACCAAGTTTATTACTATTGTCATAAACACGAAATAATCCTGAATCTAACTTATAATCACAATCATTGTGCCCGCGAAACCATACCCAATTCCCTAAAGAATTCCTTCTAAAATTAGCTACAATTTCTAATATTTCATTCCATCTTTCACAAAAAATTTTGCTTTCGTTTTCAATATTCATTAACTTACTCCTCTTTAATTTTATAGCTTAAATGAAAATTCAGATCTAATAGCAGACTCTGGATTTTCATCATGAACAACCACAACATATCTTACCTTAATTATTTTTTCTAAATTACTACTAAATGAATCTTCGATTTCCATAACCCTTAAAATACATAAATCATTTTTATTAGGATAATCTATCAATTCAAAACGATCCCCTAAATTAAGACCCTTCCAATTACTAGATACTATTCCTTCCTGTACTAATTCCCTTTTTGAAGATTTTAATAAAACCTTTCCTTTTACATCATCCAAATTTCGAACTAAAAAAAATTCAATAAAACAATCAATATTCAAATAAAATCCCCCTTAAATTAAGAATGAAATAAAATATAAAATTTTCGAAATCTATATATATAACAATACTCTATAATTATAAAATACTACCTATTTTTTTACCTTTTTTCTCCATAAAATCAACATCCTCTTTTATACGGCTTTTAATGCTTAAGATTTTTTCCCTTTTTTGGGTATTTTCAAATTAACAACATGCTCACACCTTTTAACCAACAGCCTGTCATGATACTTTATATCAACGGAAATTACGTAATAAACAAAATAAAACTTACTATTTCTTAAAGATATTTGAAAGTAAACTAATGAATATTTGTTTACATTATAAAAAGAAGACCGAACTA
>NZ_QKQR01000005.1:0-93033 GCF_008042305.1 Bacillus sp. AY18-3
AATGTTATCTAGTTTTGAAGGAATATGCCTTCATAGTTTGGTGATGATGGCAGAGAGGTCACACCCGTTCCCATACCGAACACGGAAGTTAAGCTCTCTAGCGCCGATGGTAGTTGGGACCTTGTCCCTGTGAGAGTAGGACGTCGCCAAGCAACTATTAAACCGCAGTAGCTCAGTGGTTGTGCTATCGGCTGTTAACCGATCGGTCGTAGGTTCGAGTCCTAACTGCGGAGCCATTATGCTTCCATAGCTCAGCTGGTAGAGCACTTCCATGGTAAGGAAGAGGTCACCGGTTCAAGCCCGGTTGGAAGCTTGGGAAGAGTTTTGAAATTTTTGGCCCGTTGGTCAAGTGGTTAAGACACCGCCCTTTCACGGCGGTAACACGGGTTCGAATCCCGTACGGGTCACCACTTTTGGAGGATTAGCTCAGCTGGGAGAGCACCTGCCTTACAAGCAGGGGGTCGGCGGTTCGATCCCGTCATCCTCCACCATATATATTTTAAATGTCGGAGGGGTAGCGAAGTGGCTAAACGCGGCGGACTGTAAATCCGCTCCTTCGGGTTCGGCAGTTCGAATCTGCCCCCCTCCACCATTTTCTTTAAAATAACCTGAGAGGGTTTATTTTTTTGAAAAGATAACCATACTAGTAAATATTAATGGGCTATAGCCAAGCGGTAAGGCAACGGACTTTGACTCCGTCATGCGCTGGTTCGAATCCAGCTAGCCCAGCCATTTACGAGCCATTAGCTCAGTTGGTAGAGCATCTGACTTTTAATCAGAGGGTCGAAGGTTCGAATCCTTCATGGCTCACCATTTTCGCGGAAGTAGTTCAGTGGTAGAATACAACCTTGATAAGCGTGAGGTCGATGGTTCGAGTCCATTTAGGCCCACCATACAACTTTTGGGGCCTTAGCTCAGCTGGGAGAGCGCCTGCCTTGCACGCAGGAGGTCAGCGGTTCGATCCCGCTAGGCTCCACCAAAAAGCTATTTTAAATAGCAAATGGTATGTTCTTTGAAAACTAGATAACTTTCATACTTGTCGTTTAAAATGAAGAAAATGTAAAAGTAAAGGATGGGGGATAATTGTGAAAGTTGTTATTGCATCTGATTCATATAAAGAAAGCTTAAAAGCTATAAAAGTATGTGAAGCTATTGAAAGAGGATTTGGAGCAATTTTTCCTAAAGCAGAGTACGTAAAAATACCAATTGGAGATGGAGGTGAAGGAACGGTTGATTCACTTGTGGATGCTACAGATGGAAGAATGATACCTCTTCATGTGACAGGACCGCTTAGAGAACGTGTACAAGCCTTTTACGGTATCTCTAAAGATAAAAAGACAGCGTTTATTGAAATGGCAGCAGCATCAGGATTACAACATGTTCCGGTTAAAAAGCGAAACCCACTTATTACAACGACTAAAGGAACCGGAGAGCTTATACTACATGCGCTAGACGAAGGAGCTGAGCACATTATTTTAGGACTTGGCGGAAGTGCTACAAATGATGGCGGAGCAGGTATGTTGTCAGCTTTAGGGGTCAGGTTTATAAATGGAAAAGGGGAAGTAATAGAGCCATCTGGAGGAACGTTACATTCGATTGTCGCTATTGATTTTTCATGCATGGATTCACGCTTACTGCATATAAAGATAGAAGCAGCATGTGATGTAGATAATCCGTTAGTTGGAATAAGGGGAGCATCTTTCGTATTTGGGAGGCAAAAGGGTGCGAATGCAGAGATGATGAAAGAGCTGGATGAGAATTTAAAGCATTATGCGAATATCCTTAAACAATACTTATCTTGCGACGTATCTAAAATACCTGGCGCAGGAGCCGCAGGAGGAATGGGAGCAGCTGTTATTGCAGTGTTAAAGGGAAACTTGCGGAGAGGAATTGAAATTGTATTAGACTATACAAATTTTGATAAGCATATAGAAGGAGCAGATTTAATTATAACTGGCGAAGGGAGAATAGATGAACAAACAGCATATGGAAAGGCACCTGTAGGTGTTGCGGAGCGTGCAAAGCATTTTCGTATTCCTGTCATTGCTATTGGAGGATCTGTATCTCCGAATTATCCAGCTGTTCATGAAAAAGGAATCGATGCAGTATTTAGTATTACAGCGAGTCCTATGACATTAGAAGAGGCATATAAAGTAGCGGAAGAGAATATCGAAATGACAGCAAAGAATATTGCCGCAGTATGGAAAATAGCATCAGAAAAACACTTCTAAATGTAGGAGTGTTTTTTATTATTATTTAATAATAATGATGGTAGTTGTTTCATTAAGTTAACTTTATACATAGAATAGTCTTGAAATTGGGTTTTTAAGGCGAATACAAGTGAATAATTTGTATATCCATACAGAAAAATGTTGAGTTGAGTCAGACTATATAAAAGATTTAAAATATTTAGTGAAGGCATAAAAGGGGGATACTATCTATGAAAAAAGAAATCTCAGTTATTGGAGTTCCAATGGATTTAGGACAGATGCGTCGCGGGGTAGATATGGGGCCGAGTGCAATCCGTTATGCAGGCGTAATTGAAAGAATTGAAGAAATTGGATATAACGTTAAAGATATGGGAGATATATGTATAGAGAGAGAAAAAGAAATAGATGTAAATACAAGCTTAAGAAACCTTACACAAGTTGCAACTGTATGTAACGAATTAGCAAGTAAGGTGGATCATATTATAGAAGAGGGACGTTTTCCACTTGTATTAGGTGGTGACCATAGTATCGCAATTGGTACATTAGCTGGTGTTGCCAAACATTATAAAAATTTAGGTGTTATTTGGTACGATGCACATGGTGACTTAAATACAGAAGAAACTTCACCATCTGGAAATATTCATGGCATGTCACTTGCAGCAAGTTTAGGGTATGGACATCAAACGCTTGTAGATTTATACGGGGCATATCCAAAGGTGAAAAAAGAGAATGTTGTCATTATCGGTGCACGTGCATTAGATGAAGGAGAAAAAGACTTTATTCGCAATGAAGGTATTAAAGTATTCTCGATGCACGAGATTGATCGTATGGGTATGACGGCCGTTATGGAAGAAACAATCGCTTATTTATCTCATACTGATGGTGTACATTTATCATTAGATTTAGATGGTCTTGATCCTCATGATGCACCAGGAGTTGGCACGCCTGTAATTGGTGGCCTATCTTATCGTGAAAGCCATTTAGCAATGGAAATGTTAGCGGAAGCTGATATTGTTACATCTGCTGAGTTTGTTGAAGTAAATACAATTTTAGATGAGCGAAACAGAACGGCAACAACAGCAGTTGCTTTAATGGGTTCTTTATTCGGTGAAAAACTAAAATAAATGTAAGAAAAGCAACTGAGAAGTTGCTTTTTTTATTTGAAAATAAGCGTATAATAATGATTTATATTATACTGTACGATAATAATGTTTGACATCTTACCAATTTAGACTAAAGGAGGGTTGTTTGTAATTGTCGTTTGTTTCATGTATGGTATAATTAACTAGTTGTTGGAAATACATACAGATAGAGCATAAAACAATATTTCAATATATGGATAGAATTGCTCGTAAGTAGGAGGAAGGGTTAGCATGCCTTTTGAAGATACGACCATTTTGAAATATCTTAGTACGGTATTAGATATTGCCGTTGTATGGTTTATTATATATAAGCTAATTCTCATAATCCGAGGGACGAAAGCTGTTCAACTTTTAAAAGGGATTACAGTTATTATTGTCGTTCGGATGATCAGTATTTTCCTTGAATTACATACGCTTTATTGGCTAACTGAGCAAGTATTAACGTGGGGATTTTTAGCCGTTATTATTATTTTCCAGCCAGAATTGAGAAGAGCACTTGAGCAGCTAGGACGCGGGAGTTTATTTTCGCGTACTGGAACTCAGGAGGACGATGAGCCTGAAATCGTTGCAACAGCGATAGCGAAAGCGACGGAATATATGGGAAAACGTAGAATTGGTGCATTAATTACTTTGTCAAAAGAGACTGGTATGGGTGATTATGTGGAAACGGGTATTCCGCTAAATGCAAACGTATCATCGGAATTACTCATTAATATTTTCATTCCTAATACACCTCTTCACGATGGAGCAGTAATTATGCAAGGAAGTACCATTAAAGCAGCAGCGTGTTATCTTCCGTTATCGGAAAGTCCTTTTATCTCTAAGGAACTAGGAACTAGGCATCGCGCTGCAATGGGAGTTAGTGAAGTTACTGATAGTATTACAGTAGTTGTGTCGGAAGAAACTGGCCAAATTTCTTTAACGAAAAATGGTAAGTTGCATCGTGATTTGAAGACAGAACAACTGAAAGATATGTTGTTAGCTGAATTTAGTGTGAACGAAAAAACGACTTCTTCGTCTTTATGGAATTGGAGGAGAAAGCGTCATGGATAAGTTAATGGAGAATCATTGGTTTCTAAAAGGGATCTCATTACTATTGGCGTGTATGCTTTTTATGTCAGCGACTTTAACTGAAAAAAATACGACATCGGGGATAATGCCTTTCGCAAATGATGCGAAAGAAACCTTAACTAATTATGCCATTAACCTTAAGTATGATGAAGAGAAATATATTGTAAGTGGTATTCCGTCAGAGGGCGTTAAGGTGAAGTTAGAGGGCCCAAAAGCAGCAGTTGCTACAGCAAAAGCGAAAAAACAATTTGATATACCAGTTGATTTGAGAGATAGCGAAAAAGGAACTTATGAAGTTTCTTTGAAAACGAACGGGCTTCCAGATGATGTGAAAGGAACAGTTCAGCCATCAACAATTAAAATTACTCTACATGAAAAAGCGAGAAAATACGTCCATGTAGACTTAAAATTATCAAATGAGGATCAAATGCCAGCGGGTTCTACTCTCGAAAAATCAAACATTAAACCTGATACTGTTGAGGTAGTTGGGACGAAAGAAGAAATTGAAAGTATTTCATCTGCTAAGGCGTATATTGATTTAAAAGGTGTTAATAAAACTGTTACAAAAACAGCCGAAGTTACATTATACAATAGAGAAGGAAAACGTTTAAATGTAAGAACGAGTCCATCTAAAATTAGTGTAACATTGAATGTGGCGACGCAAGCTACGGCCAATAATACTGAAAAAACTGTTCCTGTAGCGTATACGAAAAAGGGGAGTTTACCAGAAGGATTGGCCGTTACAAATATTAGCATTGAGCCGAGAGAAGTAACGATAGCAGGTCCAAAAGATATCTTGGATAATATACAATCGATAGAGGGGGTCGAAGTAGATCTTAGTCAATTGACAGAGTCTACAACATTCGATACCTCTGTTTTATTGCCAAAGGGTGTAACAAGTGCAAAACCGAATCAAGTGAAGGTTTCGGTAGGAGTGCAAAAAACAAAACAAACGAAAACAAGAACGATTGATGGTATATCAATTCAAAAAAATGGACTTTCTAAAGATGTTACGGCCCAGCTACTTTCGCCGCAAGATGGGAAGATAAGCGTTGATATTTCAGGAGAAACAAGTATAGTAGATAAAATAACAGCTGCTCAAATAACAGCAGCCATTAATCTGCAAAATGTATCTCCGGGGACGAAGGATGTTTCTATTCAAGTGAGCGGTCCTGGTAATATTTCCATAGAGCCAAAGCAAAAAAGTGCTAAAGTCACAATTGTGAAGAAAGAAAATCCAGACAAAGAAGTACAGGGTAACGGTGAAAAACCAGATTCAAATAATAACCAAGATAATCAAACTGAAAAACCAAAAAATCCTGAACCTGAACCTAAGCCTGACACGGAACAGGAACAAAATAAAGATAAAGAAAAAGAAAAAGAAAAAGAAACTAGTCAAGAGCCAACAAAAGAAACTAGTCAAGAGCCAACAGTAGATAATCAAAAAGAGCCAGAAAAAGGAGCGAATCATAATGGGTAAATATTTTGGTACAGATGGAGTACGCGGGGTTGCGAACCAGGAGTTAACACCTGAATTAGCGTTCAAAATTGGACGTTTTGGTGGTTATGTATTAACAAAAGATACAGATCGTCCAAAAGTAATTATCGGCCGTGATACACGTATATCAGGACATATGTTAGAAGGAGCTTTAGTAGCAGGTCTATTATCAACTGGAGCAGAAGTAATGCGCCTTGGCGTTATTTCTACACCAGGTGTTGCTTATTTAACAAAAGCGTTAGATGCACAAGCAGGTGTTATGATTTCTGCATCTCATAATCCAGTACAGGATAACGGAATCAAATTCTTCGGTTCAGACGGTTTTAAATTAACAGATGAGCAAGAAGCAGAAATCGAAGCTTTATTAGACAAAGAAGTTGATGAACTACCACGTCCAACAGGTACGAATCTTGGACAAGTGAGTGATTATTTTGAAGGCGGACAAAAATATTTACAATATATTAAACAAACTGTAGAGGAAGATTTCTCTGGTTTACATATCGCTTTAGATTGTGCGCATGGTGCTACGTCTTCTTTAGCTCCATACTTATTCGCGGATTTAGAGGCTGATATTTCAACAATGGGAACTTCACCAAACGGCATGAACATTAACGATGGAGTAGGTTCTACGCATCCAGAAGTATTAGCTAAATTAGTAAAAGATAAAGGCGCTGATATCGGTCTTGCCTTTGATGGTGATGGTGACCGTTTAATCGCTGTAGATGAAAAAGGAAACATCGTTGATGGCGATCAAATTATGTTTATTTGTGCGAAGTACATGAAAGAAACTGGTCAACTAAAGCATAATACAGTCGTTTCAACTGTTATGAGTAACTTAGGTTTCTACAAAGCACTTGAAGCTAACAATATCACAAGTGATAAAACAGCAGTTGGTGACCGTTACGTAATGGAAGAGATGAAGCGTGGTGGTTACAACTTAGGTGGAGAACAATCGGGTCATATTATCTTACTTGATTACATTACAACTGGTGATGGAATGTTAAGTGCACTTCAACTGGTAAACATCATGAAAATGACGAAAAAACCATTATCTGAGCTTGCAGGTGAGATGACAAAATTCCCACAATTACTAGTAAACGTTCGTGTAACAGATAAAAAACTAGCATTAGAAAATGAAAAAATTAAAGAAATTATTCGTGTTGTAGAGGAAGAAATGAACGGTGATGGCCGCATTCTTGTTCGTCCATCTGGAACAGAGCCACTTATTCGTGTAATGGCAGAAGCACCAACACAAGAAGTGTGTGACGCATATGTACATCGCATTGTAGAAGTTGTGAAAGCTGAAGTTGGCGCTGAATAATTCGATAAATTTATTGAAAAGGAGCACAAAAAGTGCTCCTTTTTCATATGTTTTATAGACGATGAAAAAAATTTCATTGACGGTTTATCTATGTTTGTTATAAGATGGTCTTGTTCTTTTTCTCAAAGGAAATATTGTAAATTATAGAAGCGCCAGAACTACAAGTAGTGTAGTTGACGAGGTGGAGTTTATCGAGATTTCGGCGGATGACTCCCGGTTGTTCATCACAACCGCAAGCTTTTACTTAAATCATTAAGGTGACTTAGTGGACAAAGGTGAAAGTGTGATGAGAGAAAAGGAACGGATGAAAACTAGCTGTATAAGTATATACGGACTTAAACCCAATCGAGAGGAAGGTGAAAGCCGTTACAAGCTTACAGGGCTAGCAATATGTAATCCGTTTTTTAGTATAAATAAAAATGGTATCGGACTATGTCGTTACATGTTCGCAGAGCAATGTAAGCATTTGTAACGGCGACTAAACATGTGTGGAATCGTAGGATTTATTGGAGAGCAAGATGCAAAGGAAATTTTATTAAAAGGTTTAGAAAAGCTAGAATATCGTGGATATGATTCAGCAGGTATTGCAGTACAAACAGGTAACGGTGTTGTTGTATACAAAGAAAAAGGTCGTATTGCAAAACTTCGCGAAATCGTAGATGAGAACGTAGCAGCAAGCGTGGGGATCGGTCACACACGCTGGGCTACACATGGTGTTCCAAGCAAAGTAAACGCGCATCCGCATCAAAGTACATCAAAACGCTTTACACTAGTTCATAACGGTGTAATTGAAAACTATGAATTAGTGAAAAAAGAATATTTACAAGATGTAACGTTCGTAAGTGAAACTGATACAGAGATTATCGTACAGCTTATGGAACAACAAGTGAGCACAGGACTAAGTGTAGAAGAAGCGTTCCGTAATACGCTATCTCTTTTACATGGCTCTTATGCAATCGGATTACTTGATGCTGAAAATCCAAACATGATTTATGTTGCTAAAAACAAAAGCCCGCTATTAGTAGGTGTTGGTGACAACTTTAATGTTGTGGCGAGCGACGCTATGGCGATGTTACAAGTTACAGATCAATTTATTGAGTTAATGGATAAAGAAATCGTAATCGTAACAAAAGAAAGTATTACAATTAAAAACTTACAAGGTGAAACGATTGAACGTGCACCGTTTACAGCGGAATTAGACGCAAGTGATATTGAAAAAGGAACATACCCTCATTTCATGCTGAAAGAAATCGATGAGCAACCACTTGTAATCCGTAATATAATTCAAAAGTACCAAGATGAAAATGGCGAGATTGAACTGAATGAAGATATCCGTAACGCAATTTTAGACAGCGATCGTATTTACATCATTGCATGTGGAACAAGTTATCATGCAGGTCTTGTTGGAAAACAATTTATCGAGAAGTTTGCAAAAATGCCAGTTGAAGTGCATGTAGCAAGTGAATTCTCTTATAATATGCCATTATTAACAGAGAGACCATTCTTCATTTACATTTCACAAAGTGGTGAAACAGCTGATAGCCGTGCAGTACTTGTACAAACGAATGAAATGGGTCATAAAGCATTAACGATTACAAACGTACCTGGTTCTACACTTTCTCGTGAAGCTGATTATACACTTCCGTTATACGCGGGACCAGAAATCGCAGTTGCATCAACGAAAGCTTACACAGCACAGCTTGCGGTACTTTCAATTTTAGCTGCGGACATTGCTAAAGCGAAAGGCGAAGTTCTTGATTTTGATTTAACACACGAATTAGGACTTGTAGCGAATGCAATGGTACAACTTTGTGATCAAAAAGAAGAAATGGACGCATTAGCAAAACAATTTTTAGCAACAACTCGTAACTGTTTCTTCATCGGACGTAGCGTAGACTTCTACGTAGGATTAGAAGGAGCGTTAAAGCTAAAAGAAATCTCTTACATCCAAGCAGAAGGATTTGCTGGAGGAGAATTAAAACACGGTACAATCGCCTTAATCGAAAACGGTACACCAGTTATCGCGCTTGCTACACAAGAGCACGTAAACCTTGGAATTCGTGGTAACGTGAAAGAAGTAGTAGCACGCGGAGCAAACCCATGTATCATCTCAATGAAAGGCTTAGAAATGGAAGGTGACAGCTTCGTATTACCAGCTGTACACGAAGCATTAGCACCGCTAGTAGCAGTTATTCCATTCCAACTTATTTCATACTATGCAGCACTTCACCGCGAGTGTGACGTTGATAAGCCACGTAACTTAGCTAAGTCTGTTACTGTTGAGTAGGAGATTGGTAGGTTAATAAATATAGCTTTAAAATAAATTTACGAATTTGTACCCCTTTAGATATTTTATCTAAAGGGGTATTTTTGTGCTGAAAAAGAACATCTAAAATTGGTAAGTGGATAGAACCCTATAGATTAAATTTTAACTTTATCAGATTCACTTTTATTTATCTGAATTTTCCGTTATCGTTTTAAGTATTCGTGAACAATTTCCTTTATTACGACAAGAAGAGACAATAGATTCATGGACATTACAAGGGGGCTTATTATATGAAAGTGAAAGCAAAAACATATTTAAGTATAGAAGAGATTATTTCATTACCGGTCTTATCAAGTGCAAACATAAGTGATGATGGCGAAAACGTAGCATTTGTTAAGAAGAGCGCTAACTGGGAAGATAATACGTATAGAAATCATGTATGGATATATGAAGCAGATAAAGGGCAGAGTTACCCACTAACAAATGGGGATATAGATAGTATACATCCATTATGGTCTCCAGATTCCAAGAGCATTGCATACCTTAGCCCAAGCGGTGAGGGGGCTAATACAAATCAGATCTTTGTAAAATCAATAGAAGGTGGTAGTGAGGTTCAAATTACGGATGAGAAGGAAGGAGTTAATACATTCAAATGGGAGCCTACTGGTAAAGGTTTTTATTATATTGCACAGTCAAAAGAATGTGAGGAAATAAAGAAACGTAAGGGACTATATGGAGATTTTCACCATGTAGGTAAGGAACATCGGAATAATTGTTTATACTACGTTGAAATAGAAAAAGTGATACAAAATGATAAACAGGAACGGAAAGTTAGCGGTATTTATCAACTAACGAATGGTAAAGATTTTTATATACATAACTTTGATATTTCAAATGATGGGAAAAAGGTTGTATGTATGGTTACACCAAGCTTAAACGATTATATGAATGGTGATATATATATATTAGATGTTAGAGCTGGGGAACTACAAAAGATGAATATAGATAAGTTGTTAGGAGCGAGCGTCTGCTTTTCTCCTGAGGACGATAAAATATGTTACGCAGCAAGCATAAGAGAGAAGGATTACTATAGAAATCATATACAAGATAATACATTAGAGATATATGATATGAATACTGGAGAGGTAATTCAACCTTTAACAAATTTTGATAGTACGGTTATGCCATTACAGTGGACAGCTAAAGGGATTTTAATTAGATGGCAGGATAAAACGAATTATCGTATTGGATTGCTATGTGAGGATGGCACTGTGGAAATGTTAAGCGAAAAAGTAGATGGCTTTATAATGGATGCCTCTATAACAAGGGATGGCAATCATATAACCTATAATAAGGCTATAACGAATGAAACCTTTGAAATCTATTTGGATGATAAAAAAGTAACAAATGAAAATAGCTTTTTCGAAGGAAGGCTTAAAAGTAACAGAGAAATCATCTCATGGAAAAGTAGTGATGGACTGGAAATAGAAGGAGTTTTATCAACCCCAGTAGAGTTTGACGCAAATAAAAAATATCCCTTATTAGTAGTAATCCGTGGTGGTCCGAATTGGGCGTCCTTTCCGATATTTTCAGACTGTTTTAATGAGAAATATCCGATTGAACAGTTTATCGAAAAAGGTTTTATCGTTTTAGAGCCAAACTATAGAGGAAGTTCTGGTTATGGTAATGAATTTTTAAAAGCAAACTATAGAAAACAAGGACTTGCTGATTATGATGATGTTATATCTGGAGTGGATGCACTAGTTGAAAAAGGGATTGTAGATAAAGAGAGAGTAGGGGTTATGGGATGGAGTAACGGAGGATATATATCAGCTTTCTGTTCTACATGTAGCAGTAGATTTAAAGCTATTTCAGTTGGGGGCGGCATTACGAACTGGAGTACCCATTATGTAAATACAGATATCCCTTACTTTATTAGCATGTATTTAGGAAATACTCCATGGAATGATCCAGAGGTATATAAGAAAACATCACCAATGACATATATTAAATCAGCCTGTACGCCTACCTTAATTCAACATGGGGAAAAGGATGTAAGAATTCCAATTACAAATGCATATGAGCTATATGAAGGGTTAAGAGATATGGAAGTTGATACGGAGTTAATTATATTTAAAGGAATGGCATATAGTTCGAATCAGCCAGGAATGAATGTGGCTATTATGAAGCAGAACTTGATGTGGTTTTCACACTATATTCTTGGAGAAAGCATGAAAGATTTTCGTACTATATAATGGATATCCGCACAGGGATTTTTCGTTGTGCAATTGTATCAGATTGTTGTAAACTGTATGCAAACCATTATTGAGAAGATTTAAATGATTATAGGGAACGGAATTCGGAGGACTAATATGACAGAGAATAAAAATGAGTTATCTGTAGAACAACGTGAAGAACTATTAAAAGTATTACAAGCTCGTTTTGAGAAAAACATGAACCGCCATGAAGGTCTTGAATGGGATAAAGTTGAAGTGAAGCTGGCTACTAATACTGAAAAATTATGGTCAATTTATGAAATGGAAGTAACTGGCGGTGAGCCGGATATTGTTGCTTATGATGAAGAGAAGGACGAGTATACTTTCTGTGATTGTTCAAAGGAGAGTCCTAAAGGGCGCAGAAGCCTTTGCTATGATCTTGAAGCGTTAGAGTCAAGAAAAAAACATAAACCAGAAAATAACGTTATTGATGTGGCAACTGCTATGGGCATTGAATTATTAACGGAAGAACAATATCGAGAGTTGCAACAGCTTGGGGATTTCGATATGAAATCATCAAGCTGGGTACAAACGCCTTCAGATATTCGAGAATTAGGTGGTGCTCTATTTTGCGATTATCGATTTGGACACGTTTTTGTGTACCACAATGGAGCAGATTCCTACTATGCTGCTAGAGGATTTCGTGGTTCGTTAAGAGTTTAAATTTGGAGTAAGTAGAAAAGAGCCTATACTTAGGCTCTTTTTTTTATTTATATTTTAAAAGTAAACGGTTACTACGCAGTTTTACTTAACTTATATGTTTCATGGTTGTTTTTACGGAAAAGTTTAGGAAAAACATAGCCATCTAATCCAATACGTCCAGCGTTATGACCTGCAACTAAAATGAACATAGTTAAAATAAGCAGATTTGGGTTTACACTAACAGTTCCACTTAGTAAAAATGAAAGATTCATTATAATTCCAAAGAATGCAGCAGTTTTTGTTAATCCGCCTAAAATTAAACCTAGACCTACTAAAATTTCTCCCCATTGAACTAAAAAGCTAAATAGGTCTGCGTTTGGAAGAACAAAGTGTTGAAGGAAATCTGCCCACCAACTTTGTACGGCAGGGTGATCACCTGATGCCTGAGCAATAGCGCCCTTTAGAAAACCACTTGCATCAAAAGATTGTCCGAAAACTTTACCTATCCCAGCAGTGAGCCATGCATATCCTATGTAAAATCTTAAAAATAATAATATGAAAGCAGCACGTTTATCAGTTCTTAAAAAATTGATAACCATTGAAATCCCTCCAATATTTTATTTACATGTTTATTATATATCCATTGTGAAAATATTCACAATGGATAAAGTGTGAACAAAAATTATGATTTTTCATTTGTACATAAAGTATTTGTAAATGAATTGTTTGGAGGGTGAACAATTCATGAAGGGAGCTCTTGACTAAAATATGTAGCTCCCATAGTAAACAGATTCATGTATGTTCTTTTAACTAGCTATTATTAGTTTATCTTGTCTTTTCCTTATTATTTCTCCGGTTTTATATAAGGAACAACTTGTGCAGTAACCCCTACAGAAGCACCGCGAATAAAGTCTTGGTTTTCTAATGCCTTAAAGTTTTCTGTTTTTCCTGTTA
This sequence comes from Bacillus sp. AY18-3, assembly GCF_008042305.1. NCBI lineage: Bacteria > Bacillati > Bacillota > Bacilli > Caryophanales > Bacillaceae > Bacillus > Bacillus sp. AY18-3. Next base: position 13,381 of record NZ_QKQR01000005.1, read on the forward strand.
GCATAACACCTAAGATTTTCACTTGATCGAATGGTTTGTCCTTGTTTGATTTTAAAAACTTCTGGATATCTTCGTCATGTCCATCGTCATCGTATTGGTTAAGTGAATCAACGAACTCTTTGTACGCTTCTTCAGGGGACTTGTCTGGATTAAATCCGTAAATTGGCATACCAGCGGGTCCTTTACTTTCATCTCCAATTGGTGAGGTCATGTATAACCATACAATGTTTAAGTTGTCTGGAATCTTCTCTTTAATTTCTTGTAGTGTGTAGGGCTGGTTGAAAGAGATAGCAACTTCGGCAACATAGTTGTTCATTTGTGAAACTTCCCCTAATTCATTTTGGACACCATCAAAATATTCCTTAATAGCGGGATTATAAAATGTTGCAAATTTTTTCTTTGTTTGTTTATCGTACTCATAGAACTCTTTATTGGACCAATAAAAACCAGGCGTTAATTCATTGGAATCGATATTGATACGGATCCAACCATAGGAGCTTGTTAATGTATTCCACGGGACTACGTAACCATTAATATTTTTAGAACGATTTGATATAATATTGCCGCCAAACATGGATGAATTACTCGTTACTTGAGAGTTAATTTGTACATTCGGTTCTGCAATTGCGTTATGTAAAAAGAGTCGTTCGTGAAGCTTCGTAGAGCTTTTTGCTGCGAAGTAATTGCCAACTTTATAAAGTATAGGGATAAGTATGATTACAACGATCATAGAGGTAATGATACTTTTAAATAAATGTTTCCTTTTAGCTTTTTTTAATGCATCTTTTAAAGAAGTATCCATTAAGATTTTCCTCCTATTTTTGAGTGAACTGCTTTACGTGCACGATGTAACTTTTGTTTGACGCTGTTTACTTGAATATCTAGTATTAGGGCGATTTCCTCATATGAAAAGTTGTAGTAGTACTTTAAAAAGAAAGCTTCTTTATATTCTAGTTTTATATCTTTTAATAGATAGAAAATCTCATCTTTATTTAAAACAGCGTCTAATTCTCGGTCTGTATATTGTAATTTTGAATAAATCTCTTCAGTTAAATAAATGTTTTGTTGCTCTTTTTTCCTTTTCAAGTCAATGTATTCGTTTAATGCGACTCTGAAAAACCATGGACGTATGTTACTCTCGGTTAGATTATCTAGCAATGTGTATACTTTATAGAAGGTATTTTGGATGATGTCTTCTGCATCTTCTTTTATAGCCCCTTTCGCTAATAGTAGTTTGAACACTTCCTCCCCTAAATTGATAAGATAGGAGGTCAATATATTTTCTTTTCCCATCACTTTTCCTCCCTACACTTATACAACGGATAGGTAATGATAAATGTATACACTTAAATTAAAATTTTGTTCTTTATACAAATAGAAAAGGCATATAACAATCATATGTTATATGCCTTTTCTAATATATACTTAGTAATTTATTTAGGTAATGTAAATTTAACTTTTTTACCTTGTGAAATATCTTTAGCTTCTTTATTTCTCATAGGTCCTAACTCAATCTCAAAGCTTTTGTCTTTCCAAATCTTTTCATACTGCTCTTGATCTAAAATATATACTTGTAGTAACTCTCCAGATGTTCCTGTTTTGACTGAAGCATTATAGTCATAATTTAATAGCATACCTTCATTAATCGTATATTGTGTACCATCATTCACTCTTAATGTAGAGCTTATAGGAGATAGTGAAACGTCTTGAGCATCTTTGTTATCAAGCTTGAATTTTACTGTTAACAGAACAAGACCGTTTTTAAAATTTGCAAAGCGTGGAGCTTCGACGGAATTTGGTGTGAATTGAGTGAATTGGTATCCGTCTAATGTAACATTAACAGCGCCTAATTCTTGGCTGTTATTAATACTTGATTTCTCTTTTAACATTTTTTTATCGCCCATGTTATTAGCTGTAGCTTTATCTTGGTAGAAAGTGTTATCTGTTGCAACCTTTTCAGCACCTTGTTTGTTTAAACTTAATGAAAAGCTTCCAGGACTTCCGATTGGAGCATCAAATTTTCCTTTATTAGCTTGTGCAGTTGGGACTGTGACTGAGACTGTTGAGAGACTTGAGATTTTCGCTAGATCATCTTTTCCGAATGGATACGCGATATAACCAGAAATAGTTTCCCCTGCTTTTACTAAGTAATCATTCGTTGGAGCAAGCTTAGTTGGTAGCTGATCTTCTTTTGGAATTAAATCTTTATAGTTACTATACGCTTTCTGCGCACCAGTAAATGACATGTCCAATGCTGGCATATAATAAATATCTTTAGCTGAACTATTTTTTACGCTGTAGTTCACAAGAATAACTCCGCCCTCTGTTTGACGATTAAACGGAATGTCGAAGTTTGTATGGAATCCATTTAATTCAACTAATGTGTAACCGTTCATTGATACTGAAACATCTTCAGCTTTATACACTTGTGGTTCCTTATTTTCAAAAAGAACTTTTGTTTTACCACCTGTTTCTTTTTCCATATAGGAAATCAGCTTAGAGTAATCGCTTGAGCTAGTAGCTGTATTTTCAGGATTTTTATCTTCAGTTTTTTTATCTTCGGATTTTTTTTCTTCAGGTTTATTTTCTTTCGTTGTATCCGTTTTTTCTGTTTTGCTTTCTTTTGTTGTATTTTCTTTTTGTTCTTTATTTGTCGTATCGCTTTGACCACAGCCAGTTATTACAAACGCTGCTACGATTACTGTAGAAAATAAAGAAAGTAATTTTTTTGACATGTTTCTTCCCCCTATTTGTTTAAAACTAGTTGAGTCTGTATAATCAGACCGTTTACAACTCTCACATTAGCCCCACATTTTATTATAAAAAATGTAGCCAGTATTTACCAGTGTTTTTCTAATTATTTTAATTATCTAGTTATTGTAATATATTAAAATTAGTGGAAGATCGCCATGGAATATCGATTTTTATTTTTTTATCATTTGAAATATTACATCATATTGGTATGATAGAAATAGAGATATATGGAAAGGGGACAAGGACTTAATATGTGGATGAGCTTGTAATGATTAGAAACTAGATAGATAAATTTTTCTCTCATAAGTGAGGGTTTATTTAGTTATCTGTAAATCATTCAAGGACTGCATATTTGGTTTGTACATCCCTTTTGTAAGGAGAATGTGTAGGGAAATTCATATCTCTTATATAAAGTATGCGTCCTTTAAATTGGAGGAGTATATGATGAATCAATTAAAAAATAAAATAGCAGTTGTTACAGGTGTAAGTCGTCTAGATGGTATAGGCGCAGCGATTTGTAAAGAATTAGCTGGAGCAGGATATGATATATTTTTTACGTATTGGACAGCGTACGATAAAGAAATGCCTTGGGGCGTTGATCAAAGTGAACAAACACAATTAAAAGAAGAGTTACTAAAAAACGGTGTGGAAGTATCGAGTATGGAGTTAGATTTAACTCAGAATGATGCACCGAAAGAGCTTATAAATAAAGTTACTGAACAACTAGGCTACCCTCATATATTAATTAATAATGCAGCGTATTCTACAAATAATGACTTCTCTAATTTGACTGCTGAAGAATTAGATAAGCACTACATGGTAAATGTTCGTGCAACTACATTGTTAAGTAGTCAATTTGCCCGAGGATTTGATAAGAAATCTGGTGGTAGAATTGTGAATATGACGTCGGGACAATTTCAAGGGCCTATGGTTGGAGAGCTAGCGTATGCAACAACGAAGGGAGCTATTGATGCCCTTACGAGTTCGTTGTCAGCTGAAGTCGCCCACCTAGGTATAACAGTGAATGCAATTAATCCAGGTCCAACTAGTACAGGCTGGATGACTGAAGAGATAAAGCAAGGATTAAAGCCGATGTTTCCTTTTGGTAGAATTGGTGAGCCGAGGGACGCAGCAAGACTCATTAAGTTTTTAGTAAGTGAAGAAGCAGAATGGATTACTGGACAAGTTATTCATTCTGAAGGTGGATTTAAAAGGTAAAAAGAAGGTATCTCACCCTAGTGAGATACCTTCTTTTTTAATCTTTCTTCAATCTTCGTGCAACACCATTTCCTAAAGACTGCAACCCTTGAACGAGGATAATTAAAATAAAGACTGTTGCATACATTACTTCAGGTTCGTAGCGTAAGTGCCCGAATCGATATGCTAAATCACCAAGACCGCCAGCACCTACAAGTCCAGCCATTGCTGTTGCGCCAATTAAGCCGATTGTTGCGATTGTTAACCCAAGTACAAGGGAGGGACGAGCTTCTTTCACCATAACGTGCCAAATGATTTTTATAGTAGAAACGCCCATCGCTTGATAAGCTTCAATAACACCACGATCCACTTCTAATAAAGCTGTCTCCATTAATCGTGCAATATAAGGGGCCGTGAATACGACAAGTGGTACGATGACACCTTGCACACCAATGGATGTTCCCATTAGAAACTTTGTAAAAGGTAAAATAAAGAATAGTAGAATGATAAATGGAAGAGAGCGAATAACGTTAATAATTGTATTAAGAATTGGATAAATGATTTTATTTTCGTGCTGTCCACCAGGTCTCGTTAAAACAAGCGTGACGCCAAGTGGTAGTGCAATAAGGATAGAGATGAATAGTGAAATAGATGTCATTTGAAATGTTTGAATGGTTGCTTCCCATATGACTTTACCCCATTCATCCAAAAAGGATTTGTTTCCCATAATCTGTTCTACCTCCTTCTACGATGATCTCTTGCTCTTGCAAAAATGATAAAGCACGGTCTATTTCAGTTTTTTCACCTTGCATATGAATAATCAGTTTCCCATATGCTTCATGTTTTAGCTGTGTAATATTACCGGATAAAATATTCGGATACACTTGAAAGCGCTTTGTAGCGATAGCTAACGCTGGTTCGCCAGAAGAGTTCCCTATAAATGAAAGTGTTACGATTTCTCCGGTTCTTTGAAGTTCTTTTTGTACTTCTTCTGGAATTTTAGCTGCAAATGCACTGTTTACGAATTTCTTCGTTGTTGTATGCTGTGGGTTTGTGAAGATATCCTTCACAGTCCCGCTTTCAACTACTGCTCCATGTTCCATAACAGCAACTCGGTCACATATACGCTGGATAACATTCATTTCATGTGTAATTAATAAAATTGTGATCCCGATTTCTTCATTAATCTTTAATAATAGGTCGAGAATAGATTCAGTTGTTTCTGGATCCAAAGCACTCGTTGCTTCGTCGCTTAATAACACTTCCGGTTCATGTGATAGTGCACGTGCAATGGCAACACGTTGCTTCTGGCCGCCAGAAAGTTCGCTCGGATATGCATCTTTTCGGTTAAAAAGATCGACAATACGTAAATACTTTTCTACCCTTTTTTCAATTTCATTTTTGGGAAGACCAGATAGACGTAACGGTAATGCGATATTTTCATAAACTGTCACAGTTTTAAGTAAGTTGAATCCTTGAAAAATCATTCCGATTTTTTGTCTCGATTTTGCTAGTTCTTTTGCTGATAAAGTTGTTAAGTCTTGGCCGTTTACAATGATATTTCCTGTCGTTGGTTTTTCTAATAAATTTACACATCGAATTAATGTACTTTTACCAGCGCCACTATATCCAATGATTCCAAATACTTCGCCCTTTTTTACTTGAAGGGAAGTAGGTTTAAGAGCTTCTACATTCCCTTTTTTTGTTGTAAATACTTTGGATACATTTTTTAATTCAATCATTATCGTCAGCTCCTACCAAGATGGTAAAACTGAACCATCAAATTTTTTCTCGATAAATTCTTTTACTTCTTTAGATTGATAAGCTTTCTTTAATTTATTTACAACAGCATCATCTTTATTTTCAGTACGAACAACGACCCAGTTTACATATGGTGAATCTTTTCCTTCACGGAAAATAGAATCTTTCGCAGGGCTTAATTTTGCACCTAATGCAAAGTTTGTATTAATTGCAGCTGCTTTCACTTCACTTAGTTGTGTCGGTAATTGAGATGCCTCTAATTCAACAATTTTTAATTTCTTTGGGTTTTCAATTACATCTTTCGCAGTCGCTTTTTCTGTAGCCTTTGGATCCACTTTTAAAACGCCTGCTTTTTCAAATAGTTTTAAAGCTCGAAGTTCATTCGTTGGATCATTTGGTACAGCGATTGCGTCGCCCTCTTTTAAGTCTTTTACATCTTTTATGTCTTTAGAATATACGCCCATAGGGAATGTTACTGTTGAAAATACTTCAGTTAATTTCATATTGCGTTCAGCTTTAAATACGTCTAAATAAGATTTCGTTTGATAGCTATTTACATCGAGGCTTTTTTCATCTAAAGATACGTTCGGTGCTACATAATCATTAAATACTTTTACATCAATTTCGAGACCGTCTTTCGCTGCCACTTCTTTTACCTTTTCAAAAATTTGTTCATGCGGTCCACCCGTTACACCGACAGTAATCTTTTTCTCATCTAATGCTTTTACCTCTTTATCAGAATTAGCACCACATGCACCTAACAATAATACAGCTCCACTTACAATGCTCAATAATACTTTTTTCATCTATAGTTCCCCCTTCATATACGTTCCAAAATAAAAAGCACCTCTCCAAAATAAGAGAGGTGCCGAATAGACAAAATAGGTTCCTCTCTTATCTTCCAAAACGAAAACTCGTTTTGCAGGAATTAGCACCTTAGCTTATACGTCATAAGCTCGGTTGCCGGGCATCATCGGGCCAGTCCCTCCGCCACTCTTGATAAGAGTATGTGTATGTAGTTTTTTAATATGGTACTAATAGTAAATCTTACAAATAGAATTGTCAATGTTATTTTCTGAATATATTTTATTTTAAGGTAATGGAAACATTCCCTTTTTTATGTCCCTTTTCCACATGCATATGAGCTTCAGCAATTTCTTCTAATCGGTAAGTTCTATCAATAACGGGCTTTAGTTTTTCCGTTTCGACTAGTTTTTTTAATAGAATCATATCCTCTTTACTTACCTTGGCCATCATTCCATTAACAGATACATATTTTCCATTGGATGTTAATGTATTTGTACAAAGGGATTTTTTATACTTCCCAACTGCATCAAATATAATATCGTAGCGCTCGCCCGGCTTAGTAAAATCTTCTTTCGTATAATCAATTACTTTATCAGCTCCTAAAGATTGAACGAGTTCAAAATTTGAATTACTACAAACAGCCGTAACGGTCGTACCGAAATATTTAGCAAGTTGTACAGCAGCTGTTCCTACTGATCCAGAGGCACCATATATGAGCACTTGTTGCCCTTTTTTTATACGGCCCTTTCTCAGGAAATGTAATGCTGAAGTTCCACCAAAAGGAATAACTGCCGCTTCTTCATACGTCACATTGGTAGGTTTTAATGTTATTAATCCACTTTCATGTACACATGTATATTCAGCATAAGCACCAGCATGAAGGCCAGTTAATGCAAAGATAGGATCTCCCTCTTTAAATTGAGTTACATCTGTTCCTATTTCTTCGATTTCACCGGATAACTCTACGCCGAGTATAGGGTTTCTCGGTTTTCTGAAACCTAATATGATCCGCATAGGAATCCAAAATAAGAGGGGACTATTAAAACCGCGTATTCTACAATCTCCAGTCGATACACTTGTTGCGTGAATTTTAATTAATACTTCGTTCTTTTTAGGTGTAGGTTTCTCTATATTTTGAAGCTGAAGAACGTTAGGTGGTCCATACTGTGTGCAAATGATCGCCTTCATAATGACCTCCTGAAATGAGTTGTTGTTATTTACATCATATTTAAAACCTTCATTAAACATGTCGCTATATAGCGAATATAGATTAAAAATTATATAGATTTCATAGGAAAAGAGGTGATATTATTTTGGGAAAGGGGGCGACATTATGAAAAAAATTATTTTTGTTTCAAGTTTAGTACTTGCAATCAGTCTAGGGGTAGGGTGTAGTAATGAGAAAACAGCAAAGACGGATGAACCGAAAAAAGAATCAGTTCAAAAAGAAAAAGAATTAGCAGCGAAGGATGTTTTCAAGAAAACGAACGAAGCTTTTAAAAATGAAGAGCATGTAACGATGACATATGGTGTAGGGGTAAAAGCTGAGGGAACAGAGATGGATATATTAAAGGCTAAGATGCAATTAGAGCCAAAGACAAAGAATTCTCGTTCTGAAATGAATATTTCCGGTACAGATGTTGTAGTGTATACTGTGGATGGTAAAGTTGCTGGTGAGGTAAAAAACCCTAATACAGGAGAAGTTATAACCGTACCAGAGGAGCAATTAAACGCTGGTGGAATGAAAGCGACTCAAGATATTATAGATAAGTTAGAAGTACCAGCAGTAGTTTTAGATAAAATGAAGATGGAGAAAAGCGGAGATAAATATAAACTGAAATTTACATTAAAAGGGCAAGAAACAGAAAGTATGTTAACTAGCATGGATGAAACACAGAAGAAAATGTTACAAGCACAAAATGCGAAGATAGAAGAAGTAGATGCAGAATATATCATTACAAAAGATTTTAAATATGAATCAGCAAAGATAGACATGATTATGAGTAGTAACGGCAAGGATAAAGCACACATTATTACGAACGCAAAATATACGTCGTACGAAAAGTTTGACCCGATACAATTGCCGGCAGCAAAGTAATAGTTTTGATGAGGGGGGACCTAAAATAAGGTGCCCTCTTTTTTGTATACTTTCTTCATAGGAAAATAGGTACAATATGAAGAGGGAAAACTGTAGAAGAGGAGAGTGTCATTTGAAAAAAAGAAAGATAGCGGTGGTCATTGTGGCTTATACAGTGTTGCTTGCAACATCTGTAAATACATATAAAGAGCAACTAAAGCACCCTATTATGAGCGATGTAGGAAAGTTGCTTCCAACGAAAATTAAACGTGTTGAAAATGCTGAGGATGAACGTTCATTAAAACAGGTAGTGAAAGATGCAAATACTTCCGGAGAGAAAATTTCCATTGCAGGTATGCAACATAGCCAAGGAGGACAGACGTATTATCCGAACGGCACGATGCTTGATATGAAGGGGTATAATAAAATATTAGAATTTGATCCGGAGGAGAAGAGGATTAGGGTGCAAAGCGGTGTCACATGGAATGACATTCAAAAGAAAATCAATCCATATGGTCTTGCGGTTCAAGTAATGCAATCTCAAAACATTTTTACTGTTGGTGGTTCATTAAGTGTGAATGTACATGGGCGTGATATTCGTCATGAAGCATTGATTGATACAGTAGAGTCATTCAGATTGTTAATGGCAGATGGTACGGTACGTAATGTAAGTAGAGAAGAAAATGCAGAGCTATTTCCATATGTCATAGGTGGTTACGGGTTATTTGGTGTCATTTTAGATGTGACATTAAAGTTAACTGATGATGAATTATATGAAATGCATACGAGAATGATAGATTATAAAGAATACACATCTTATTTCAAAGATAAAGTGAAAAGAGATGAAAATGTTCGTATGCACTTAGCCCGTATTTCTGTTGCCCCCAATTCATTTTTAAAAGAGATGTATGTGACAGATTATACATTGGCGAAAAATCAAAATATGAGGGAAGAGTACAGTGAATTAAAAGAGGAAACTATTATAGCTGCACCGAAATTTTTACTCGGATTATCCCGTTATAGCGATTGGGGAAAGAATACATTTTGGGATATACAAAGAAGTTATTTTGAGCGCACAGATGGAGCGTATGAGACGCGAAATAATGTTATGAGGTCAGATAGTGCCTTTATGGAATATGAAAATCCGAATAGAACAGAATTGTTACAAGAATACTTTGTGCCTATAGATTTCTTCACGGAATACATAGATGATTTACGTAATGTATTAAATGAAGAAGAGTTTAATTTGCTCAATATTACGATTCGTTATGTGGAAAAGAATGAAAATGCAGTTTTATCCTATGCGAAAGATGATATGTTTGCGCTAGTTCTTTTAATTAACCAAGGACGCTCAGAGGGTGAAATAAAGAAAACAGAAGATGTCATTCAGAAAATGATTGATGTTACTTTAAAACATAATGGTAGTTATTATTTACCGTACTATTCGTATCCAACGAAGGAGCAGTTAAAGAGGGCATATCCTCGTATAGAAGAATTTCTTCAGAAGAAAAAAGAAGCGGATCCAAAAGAGAGATTTGTGAATTTATTTTATAGGGAGTATACGAAATGACATATAGAAGATTTGTAGCGTCACAAAGCATAATTATGATGGCGGGAAGTATGGTATTTCCTTTTTACATTCTATTGCTTCGGAATGTTGGGAATAGCTTCTCGCAGTTTGGCTGGGCGTATGGCTTATTTGCTTTAACTTCAGCACTTGTATATCCATTAGTAGGAAAGATGTCTGATCGAGTAGGCGATCAAAAATTATTAATTATATATGCTTGGTCCATGGCAATATTAATGCTTTGTTTCCCGATTGCCACGGAAGTCTGGCATGTGTATATTCTTCAAATTGTAATGGGAGTTTTAGGTGCTGTGCAGCGTAATACCGAGAAGACGTCGTTAGCACGAAAGGTTGTGCAAGAAAATGCTGGTTATGAGATTGGAAAATATCATGTGTGGACATCGATTGGAGGAGCAATAGCAATTATTGCCACGGGATATTTAGTAGATTTCTTTACGATTGGCACCATTTTTTATATTGCATCTATCTTATATGTAGTGAGTGGGATTGTATTAAGTAGTAAAAAAATATAATCATCCCCATTTTTACCTGAATACCCTTTATTTGTTATACTAAAAGGGAAAATAAAAGAAAAGGGGACATTGCCTTTGATGAAATTTTTAATTTTAGCTATTCTCACTTTGTTTTTGATTCCATGGACAAGAAGCGGTAGTAAACTTCGAGCAGTGGATAAGAAAGGGGATGAGAAGGTTGTAAAGGGTAAGAAATCATCCATTTTAGTTATTCCTGTATTATTTTGGATAGGTATTGCAATCTATGAATATCTTTGGCTAATCGATGATCGAGCAGATTCGATTCTTACTCATTATGCCGTTGCAGTAGCAGTTTTAATTGGGCTTGTTTTATTTTCACAAAATCAAATAGAGAAATTAGAAGGTACGTTAAAGGGACTTCTAATGTTTGTTTTACTCGCAAGTTACGGCTATTTTGGTTATTTACACGATATAGTAATCACGCAAAAAAAATATGATTCTGTTGTGAAGATCGAGAAAGATATTTCAGAGCCGTTTACTGAAAATGATCAACCGTTTACAGTGCCGCCAAAGACAGCGGAGAATAAAATGAAAAAAGTATTTGGGGATATTCCGAAAGTAGCTTATTTTGAGCTAGGGGAATTAACGCCACAAATGGTAAATGGTGAGGCTTTATATGTAGCACCGATTGAAGTTTCAGGCTTTTTTAAAGCACGTAAAGCTGAGACAATTCCAGGGTACGTAACGATGTCAGGTACGAATCCTGATGCGGAAGCGAAACTGCATCTTGGTTATAAAATGAAATATGTGCCGAGCATGTTCTTCGGGAATAATTTAGAGCGTGTTGTAAGGCAAGCAGAACCAAATCTAATCTTTAAAGGGAAACCTAAATTTGAAGTGGATGATAAAGGGAAACCGTATTATACAATGACGTATGGTGAATTTATTTCAGGAAGATCTGGATTTGAGGTAGAGGGCGTTGTAGTAGTAGATGCACAAACAGGTGAAGTGAAAAGATATGATAAAGGAAAAGCGCCTAAATTTGTTGATGGTGTATTAAATCACGAGACCGCATCTACATTAAATACATACTTCGGTAAATATATTCACGGATTTTGGAATACGAAATTCTCGCAAACGGATATGAAGATTCCGACTGAGTGGGGAACGAAAGAAGGAGTTACACCAATTTTCGGTAAGGATGGAACGTTATATTACTTTACTGATTTCACCTCTCCAAAAGAGGGAGTAGATTCTGCGTTAGGTTACTCGCTTATCGATGCGCGTACAGGTAAGTTGTATTACTATAACGGAAAAGAAGTGAAGGGGATTATGGATGGTTCAGCTGCTTCGGAAGTAGTGGATAATTCCTTTAAGAGAGAGAAATGGCATGGAACGATGCCGGTTATTTATAACGTGTATGGTAAACCTTCTTGGATTGTACCTGTTATTGATGACGGGGGATTAGTACGTGCTCATACAGTTATATATGCTTCTAATGCGAAAATATTTGCAACAGGTTCGACGCAAAAAGAAGCGCTTGAGAATTATAAAAATGCGCTGAGTGGAAGTGGAGATTCATTTAGACCGACTTCAAATGGTAAAGAAGCACAAAAAGAAGGCGTTGTACAACGTGTATATAAAGAAAAATCAGGTGAAAATACAATTGTGTATGTACTGTTAGAGAATGAACAAAAAGTATTTATGATACCGGTGAAGAAATTCCCATATGCTATGTTTACAGAAGTGGGAGATCCAATTCAAATCACATATTTAGATACAGGAGAGGCGATGTCTTCCGTATCTAAATTTACAAATAGCAATTTGAAAAAGTAAAGCGATAGAAATTCTATCGCTTTTTTTTACGGTATGAAACAGGAAAATGAACTATACTTGACGTATGTTTATGTTGTAACTATAATTGTTACGATTTAGTATTTATCGGAAAGGGTGAACGGAAAAGTGAATGGAGTTAATCACGAAATATATAAACCTGTCAAGACAAATAGGTTATGGATGATTCTTGTATTAGGGACACTTACGGCGATTGGGCCATTATCTATTGATATGTATTTGCCTTCTTTACCAAAATTAACAGATGATTTACAAACAGGCGCATCTCTTGCACAGCTTACATTGACAGCATGTTTGCTTGGGCTTTCAGTAGGACAATTATTTGTTGGTTCAATTAGTGACATTTACGGAAGGCGCAAACCTCTTATTATCGCTCTTATTATTTATGTTGCTTCTTCTTTACTTTGTGCTATTGCACCATCTATTTGGAGTTTAGTGTTATTGCGCTTCTTACAAGGGGCTTCAGGATCGGCCGGGATTGTTATATCACGTGCAATGGTACGTGACATGTATTCAGGTTCTGAAATGACGAAGTTTTTCTCACTGCTCATGTTAGTAAACGGAGCAGCGCCTATTTTGGCACCGATTATAGGGGGACAATTACTACAGTTCACAACATGGCGCGGTGTCTTCATCGTTCTCGGAGCAATTAGTGTATTCATGTTAATATCAGCTACTTTCGTATTACGTGAAACATTACCTCCTGAAGAAAGAGAAACAGGTGGTTTGTCAGGGACATTGGCGACGTATGGAAAACTGTTAAAAGATCGTTTGTTTATGGGATATGCATTATCACAAGGGCTAGTAACGGCGGCAATGTTTGCTTACATTTCGGGCTCACCATTTGTGTTGCAGAACATATACGGAGCATCACCACAGCAATTTAGCTTATTCTTTGCGATTAACGGTATCGGTATTATTATTGCTAGTCAGGTTACAGGCCGTTTAGCAGGGAAAGTGAATGAGAAAACGTTATTCGTTTCCGGTATTATTATTGCAGCTGTTGGTGGTTTATCTTTACTATTGACAATTGTACTAGGAATAGGCTTAATTGGTGTTTTATGTTCGTTATTCCTTGTTGTATCAAGTGTCGGGGTTGTATCAACAACTGGTTTCTCATTAGCGATGAGAAATCAGAAACAAGCTGCAGGAACGGCATCGGCTTTATTAGGTTTATTACAGTTCATTTCAGGAGCACTTGTTGCACCATTAGTAGGTATTGGCGGAAGCAATACCGCATTACCGATGGGGGTTGTGATAGCTCTTTGTGAAATTGGTGCTGTATTATGTTATCTATTTATGGCCAGAAGAAGTGAAAAGCAGTTTGAACTACAACAAAGACAAAATTTAGAAGCTTAAATTATAAAAAAGAGCTGATTCAAATATTTTTGAATCAGCTCTTTTTTCATTTCTTTGAAATAACTCATACAGCTTTGTAAGGTGATGCAAAAGTTATTTGCATAAAGTGACGATACTGTGACAAAAATGTAGGCATGTATATTAAGGTAGCGTCTTAAGTGTAAAAAGTAGGATGTTCTCGGTATAATAACAAGTGGAGATAAAAGAAACTATAATGAGTAGTAGCTGTAGATAAAAGGAGAAGAAGAGATGAAGAAGGTTTTGGGTATTGCTGTAATGGGAAGTATGATCCTTCTAGCAGGATGTAATGGAAATAAAGATACGAAAGAACCGAAAGAAAAGGTAGAGCAATCTACTGAGCAAACAGAAGAGATGAAAGAATACCGTGCAGTACATGAAAAATACGATATGAAAATGAATAAAGAAATTAATAAAGCACTACAGTTATTTGAAGTGGCAAAAGAAAAGGGCGGTAAGGAAATAACGAATGCTACATATAAAGAAGATGTGCAAAAGGTAACGACTAGCATGTTAGAAGATATTGATAATATACGTAAAGAAATTCGTGTTCCAAAATCGAAAGAGCAAGAACATGAGGTATACGCTGGTTTCTTGAATGAATCGGAACAAGCAATGAAAAAATTACAGAAGTTAGCTAAAGAAGAAGACTCATCATTGATTCGTGATATAGAAATTAACTTTGCAACAGCATCAACATACTATAAACGTTTTCAAGCAGAAACGAAAAAATAACCTTGCGTACACGCAAGGTTATTTTTTCTTCTTACCATCTCCGTCTTCATCCTCGGATACTAATACATTTTGTTTTTCGTGAAATTCAGAGATTGTTTGTCCGGTAATATTATCGAATGGAGTATAAAAAGAAGTGATACGTTTCTTTTTAATAAAGAGTTTATCCCGCTATTTGCCGGGCAGTAAGACCCCCACCTCAAAGTTCAGTGAAAGCAAAGAAGTTAGGTAGGGGATCCACTGCCCCTAAAAGCCCGATTGGTTCAACTAATAATCAGTGGGGGATGCCCCCACTGATTAAAGTTTCACTTTATAGACCCCGATGATGACAAGTATAACGATTGTTAATGGTAATCCTATAGTAGTAAGAAGTAAGGGATCCATCTTATAACTTCTTTAATATTATTTCTTTTTATTATAAGAGAAAACTGTAATTTCGATAAAATAAGTAAAAAACTGTTTTTTCTAAATATATCCAATTTGATTGACTTTTCATTTTTTCAGAATTATAATTCAAAATATACAATTTGAACCAAATAATAATATAGCAATTTACTTATCCAGAGAGGTAGAGGGACTGGCCCTATGACACCTCAGCAGCGGGTTCTGTAACAGGAACACCGTGCTAATTCCAGCAAGCAAGTCTTGAAAGATAAGTGATGGGCCTTCGTTTATTAAGCCTTGATCTTATTTTTTAAGATCAAGGCTTTTTGTGTTTTAAGAAGCGGAAAAGTAATAGGAACAAATATGTCAATAAAACAAAGTAAATACATTTGTTTAGGGGGTTATTGAAGTGTATGTTATTAAAAAACTATCGGTTATGGTGTTCACGCTATGGGTCATTACAACAGTAACATTTTTGATTATGCATATCATTCCAGGGGATCCATTTTCATCAGATGCGAAAATCTTTCCTGAAGAAGTGATACAAAACATGAGAGCGAAGTATCACCTTGATGAACCGTTATGGAATCAATATGTTGCTTATTTAGATGGCGTAGTTCATTTTGATTTTGGTGAATCTGTTCAATCCACAGGTCAAGGTGTATCAGAAATTATAACGACAGGATTTGGTCCATCAGCGATTATTGGTTTACAAGCACTTGTTATTTCATTATTAGTCGGAATTGCAGCAGGTACATTTGCAGCTCTATATCATGGGAAAGTAATTGATTATAGTGTGAGCTTACTTGCGATTCTCGGTATTTCTATTCCAAGTTTTATTTTAGCACCACTATTTATACAAGTATTTGCTATACAATTTGAACTTTTACCAGTAGCGTCTTGGGGCACATTCGAACATACGGTATTGCCATCCTTCGCATTAGCGTTAGGACCAATCGCGGTTATTACAAGATTTGTTCGCTCTAATATGATTGAAGTTTTGCAGAGTGATTATATTAAGCTAGCGAGAGCGAAAGGCATACCAATTAAGAAAATCATTATAAGACATGCTCTTCGAAATGCGATTGTTCCGGTACTTACATTTGTTGGACCGTTAATGGCTGGACTTTTAACAGGAACTTTCGTTATTGAAAAAATATTTTCCATTCCTGGTCTAGGAAAATATTTTGTAGATAGCATTTTTAACCGGGATTATCCGGTCATTATGGGAACAACGATTTTCTATAGTGCATTATTAATTTCTTGTATTTTCATTACAGATATTATTCACCGTATTGTGGATCCGCGTATTCGTTCTATTACGTAAGGAGGGGGGCATTTAAATGGGAGCTTATGAAATCAATAAACAGTTATTAACGAATGAGGAGAAAAAAGAATTAACGATAAATAAAGATCAGCAAACGATTAGTCGAAAGAAGGAAGTGTTTCGCAAGTTTATATCAAACCCTATAGCAGTTTTAGGGGCAGTGACGTTATTACTAATTATTATTTTCTCACTGGTTGGCGAAAGTTTAACGGCATTTACTGCGAGTGAACAAGTAAAAGAAGCAACAAACCTCCCACCTAGTAGTGAGCATTGGTTCGGAACAGATGATTTAGGAAGGGACATATGGGCGCGCACCTGGGCTGGAGGGAAAATTTCACTAACAGTTGGATTAGTGGCAGCGGCTCTTGATATAGGAATAGGTGTACTAATCGGGGGCTTTAGTGGATATGTGAGAGGACGTAGTCGCCTTGGAACGTTAATTGATGAGTGGATTGTACGAGGGATTGAAGTGTTATACGGTATCCCATATTTATTAATTGTTATTTTATTATTAATCGTTATGAAACCAGGGCTTTTTACAATTATTATTGCCCTTGCATTAACAGGATGGATTGGCATGGCACGTCTCGTTAGGGCACAAGTATTATCTTTAAAGCAAAGAGAATTTGTTATTGCAGCAGAGCGATTAGGTACATCGCATATGAAGATTATATACGGACACATCATTCCGAATTTAACAGGCATTATTATCGTAAATTTATCATTTACAATTCCAGCAGCTATTTTCTCAGAATCATTTTTAAGCTTTATCGGACTCGGAGTACAATCACCATTAGCGAGCTGGGGAACGATGACGAACGATGCACTCGGGACATTACTAAGCGGAGAATGGTGGCAATTATTCTTCCCAGCAATCATGATTGCACTCATTATGTTTGCATTTAATGCAATTGGTGATGGTTTGCAAGATGCAATTGATCCGAAGATTGTAAAACGGAATCGAAAGGAGAAAAAACATGGGACAGCTCTTATCTTTAGAAAACGTAACATTGGTCGTTGAAAAAGAGAGTAGTAAGCAAGCAATTGTGAAGCATGTTTCCTTTTCTATTAATGAAGGTGAAATCGTTGCACTTGTAGGAGAAAGTGGTTCAGGAAAAAGTGTTACAGCACAATCTATTGTCGGATTAAATCAAGAATCTATTCACATTGATGACGGAAGCATCTCTTTCCAATCTCAAAGGTTGACGAATTTACAAGAATCAGAATGGAATCAAATTCGAGGGAAAGATATTTCATTTATCTTTCAAGACCCTCTGTCCTCTTTAAATCCGACGATGAAAGTAGGAAGGCAAATTACAGAAGTGATTTTGCAACATGAGAAAAAATCGAAAAGAGAAGCAAAAGAAATTGCGATTAACTTATTAAATGATTTAGGGATACATGAAGCAGAGAAACGTTTTGAACAGTACCCACATCAATTAAGCGGAGGCATGAGGCAACGTATTTGTTTAGCAATTGCGTTTGCGTGTCACCCAAAGCTCGTTATTGCAGATGAGCCTACAACTGCATTAGATGTAACGATTCAAAAGCAAATTATGGGGTTATTAAAAGAGCGCAAAGAAAAACAAAATACGAGTATTTTATTAATTACACATGATTTGGCGCTTGTACGTGAAGTAGCTGACCGAGTAGTTGTGATGTACGGGGGACGTGTTGTTGAAAAAGGGACGATAAAAGAAGTGATAGGTTCACCTAAGCACCCATATACGAAAAGTTTATTGCAAGCTATTCCGAATATGGATGATTCCGAAAAGGTACTTAGGGCCATTGAGGGAACAACACCATCAATTGAAACGTTAAATAGCTTTGGGTGCCCATTTGTAAATAGATGCCCAGTAGCAATACAAGAATGTGTTCATCGTTTCCCTGATAGAACAGCATATTCTGGGGAACACAGTTCACATTGTTGGCAACATGTTCTAGAGCATGACCAAGCGAAATCAAAAGAGAAGGTGAATGCCTCATGACGACAGATTTAATTACTGTAAAGCAAGTAACGAAAACGTATGGAAGTAAAAAGAAAGAAATCATAGCGCTAAAAGATATATCACTTTCTATCCCGAAAGGAACAACGCTTGGCATTATTGGAGAAAGTGGTTCAGGAAAGACAACACTTGGTAAGCTCATAGCTGGGATTGAGAGCCCAACGTCTGGTCAAATTGATTATAACGGTCAAGTTGTTCACAAGTTGAAATCAGCTCATAAGCGAGATTTCTTGCAGAAAGTACAATTCATTTTTCAAGATTCAACAGCTGCATTAAATCCGCGCTGGAAAGTACGCGATAGCGTAACAGAAGGATATATTTCATTCGGTTTAGGTGATAAAGGATTGAAAGATGAGGTAGCAGGTGATGCGCTAGAACGTGTTGGATTAGATAGACGATATACTGATCGATACCCACACGAATTTAGCGGAGGACAACGTCAACGGATCGCTATTGCAAGGGCGTTATTATGTGAGCCAGAAGTATTAATCCTGGATGAACCAATTTCAGCGTTAGATGTTTCACTTCAAATCCAAATTGTGCACTTGTTGCAAAAGATTCAAAAGGAACAAGGCTATACATATTTATTTATCGCGCATGATTTGCCGATGGTTCACTACTTATGTGAAAAAGTGGCTGTCTTATATAAAGGAGAACTTGTTGAATTTGGAAATACGGATGAAGTATTCCGTAATCCACAACATTCTTATACAAAAACATTATTAGCATCAACACCAAAAATTTCGGGTTAAAGGAGAATGTAGGATGAAGAAGTTTTTATTATTTGTCATTATGACCGTATTAGCAATTACTTCTGTCGCTTGCGGTAAAAAAGAGGCGCAAAAGGCGAGTGCTGGTAAGGGAGAAGGAGATCGATTAGTAACGAATATTGGTAGCGATCCATATACACTCGATTCCGCTATTGCAACAGATAGCACATCAGGTTATGTAATTGGACATTTATTCTCAAGCTTATATACGCAAGATAGTGATGGGAAATATCAAAATGAATTAGCAGAGAAAGAAGAAGTAAATGCAGATGGAACTGAATATACAATCCATTTAAAGAAAGATATTAAATGGTCAGATGGTTCTCCTATTACAGCAAATGATTTTGAATTTGCATGGAAGCGATTATTAAATCCGAAAACGGGTTCTATGAATGGGACAGAAATGTACTTTATTAAAGGTGCAGAGGCGTATAATACTGGAAAAGGTGAAGAAAGCCAAGTTGGTATTCAAGTTGTTGATCCTCAAACATTAAAGGTAACACTTGAGCACCCAGTTGCTTCTATTAAACAAAAATTAGCGAGTTCATTATTTATTCCATTATCTAAAAAATCAATTGATGACAACAACAAATTAAAAACAGATCCAAAAGAGTTAATTACAAATGGACCATTCACGTTAAAAGAATGGAAGCATAACCAAGCAATTACAGTACAAAAAAATAAAGAATACTATGATAAAAAGGTAACATTAAAAGAAATTGAGTTTCGTATTATTCCAGATTCTAAAACAGCGTACCAATTGTACAAATCAAAAGAATTAGATTTACTAAGTGGTTTACCACAAGAAATGATTGAGAAAGAAAAAGGAAATAAAGAATATAAGCGTGTTGCGGGATTCTCATCTTATATTTATTCGTTTAACGTAGAAAAAGAGCCATTCACAAATGCGAAAGTACGTAAAGCATTTTCATTAGCAGTTGATCGTAAGTTTATCGTTGAAAAACTGTATAAGAATAATGCGCAAGAAGCATATGCATTCGTTCCAGAAGGAGCAAAAACACAAAGTGGTCGTGATTTTCGTAAAGAAAAAGGTGATTACGTAAAATTTGATACAACAGAAGCGAAAAAATTATTAGAAGAGGGTATGAAAGAACAAGGTTGGTCTACATTACCTGAAGTAACATTAAAATTCACAACGGATACACAGCATAAAAAAGTAGCAGAAGCAATGCAGGAAATGTTTAAGAAAAATCTTGGTGTAGATATTAAATTAGAAAATAAAGAGTGGAAGAGTTACATCGATACATATAAGCAAAGTGATTTCCAATTAGCTTATATGGGATGGGGCGGTTCTTTATTAGACCCAATTACTAAACTAGATTTATATGCAGGTGATGGTCCAAACAACTATGCAAAATGGCATAATAAAGAATTTGACGCTTTAATCAAAGAAGCAGAAGTTGAACAAAATGAAGATAAGCGTTTTGATTTATTGCATAAAGCAGAAGATATTATGTTTACAGATTCACCGTTAATTCCAATTATATTCCCTTCTGATTCTTACTTACAAAAAGGATCAGTATCTGGACTTCAATATTATGTTGGATCTAAACCAGATTTAAGATATGCAAAAATAAAGAAGTAGGCAACTGCCTACTTCTTTATTTTATTTCTCTTTTATATTCTTTTTTCGTTCCATCAGAGAAGACAACTTCTAAATCAAACTTTTGGTAGTCTTTATCAAGTTTGAACACATTTACTACTTGATCGATTACTTCTTGGTCGGGAGTATCTTTATTAAATTTTAATTCTTGTAGAAGTGGGCTTAATTTTGTGATAGCCTCGTCTCCTGTTAATTTTACATCTGCTTTATGATCTTCAATTTTTGCTTCCATTTTTTTATCTGCTGCTACATTTTTATAGTCAGCTTCGTAGTCTTTCTTTGTATCTTGGTAGTCTGCCTTTAAATCGAATTCATTGAAGTTTAGTTTTAAATCAGCAGGAGCTTCATTCTTTGCCTCTTCTGTAGTCTTTTTATTAGAAGTTGTGTCTTCTTTAACAGGAGCTTTACATCCTGTTAATGCAGGTACTAGCATAAGAGCTAATAAAACTGATAGTAAAATTCTCATTAAAAATTCCTCCTTATGTAAATTCGTTCTATACAAGTTTTTCCCAAAATCATGTAATTATGTATGAGGTGAAAATAAATTATTACCCTATAGCCACAAGGGATAATCCGCAATTTAAATCAAAAATGATTTGTATGTATATGGTAAATTGAAGTTGTGAGGGGGTACTAACATGCATGAAGAATATAAAGAGATGATAAAACAAGCAATTGAATATATAGAGGATCATTTACATGAGGAGCTTACAACAGAAAGAGTGGCGTCTCACAGTGCAGTATCGATGTACCATTTTCATCGCATCTTTCAAAGATATGTTGGGATGAGTGTAACGGATTATATTCGAAAGAGAAGGTTAACTTATGCTGCGCAAGCCTTAGTGTCAACGGAGAGGGCTGTTATTGATATTGCAGTACAATACGGCTTTTCCTCACAAGAGGCATTTACGAGAGCTTTTAAAAGAATGTTTCAATTGCCACCAAAGAAATATCGAAAGTACTTCCAGTCATTTTATATAGAAAGAGAGGGTATTTCAATGCAAAAAGGTATACCGAAAGGATGGATCTTAAGTGGAAGTCATCCTGCTGAGTATGAGATGGGCTTAGATTATGAAGTTGCACATCAAGGAAAAGTATCTGCATACATAAAAGCAAAAGAAAATGTTACGCACGGAGGATTTTCAACATTAATGCAAATGTTCCGAGCAGATAAATATGTAGGTAAAAGATTACGTTTAACAGCATTTGTTAAGAGTGAGAACGTAAGAGATTGGGCAGGATTGTGGATGAGAGTAGACGGAAAAGATACAGAACCACTCGCTATGGATAACATGCAAAATCGCCCAATTAAAAATACGAATAACTGGCAATCGTACTCGGTTGTATTAGATATAAAAGAAGAAGCACTTGGTATAGCATTTGGTGTCTTATTATCAGGGGAAGGTTGTGTGTGGCTAGATAGTATTCGATTTGATGAAGTGGATGAAAAAATTCCTTCAACAGATTTGGCTGAAAATTTTTATGAAACACTACTAGAAGAGCCAATAAATCTGCAATTTGAAGAGATAGAAAAGTAAGGAGAAAAGCTATGTTCAAATATGCAAAACTAATAAGTATTAGTTTAGTAGTATCGTCTTGTATTATGGGAATTAACTATTTCATTAGCTATCTGTGGTCGGGACATATACCTTCTTTGACGTGGAGAACATATTTGATGTTTATGTTTATATTTATGATGAGTTTTAGTTCGATGCAAAAAGAAGGGGAAGAGGATTATTGACAATAGTCTTCTTCGCCTTTCTTTCATTAACACAAATGTTCATAACTGTTTTCGGAAATGCAGGTATGATCTTTAATATAATTTCACTATCATTACAACTTGTAAGTTCGGGTGTAATTGTACCACATGAGATGCTTTCTAAAACATATCAAACAATCGGTGAATTATTTCCCGCAACATATGCAGCGAATGGCTATTATACAATAATATTTGGGGGAGTAAGTTTAGAGAAAAATATTATTTCATTATTAGTCATTATATTAGTTACACAATTGGTAGCAGTAATTACTGTATCTATAAAAGGAATAGTAAAGAGAAGAAGCTATGTAGTTAAAGAAGTATAAAATAAAAAAGGTATCCTGCGATTGGATACCTTTTTTATTTTATTATTTTGTAACTTCTGTCCACTTGTAGTTAAATTCACCACCGAAGTCAGTTGTTACAAGCCCTTTAATAAATCCGCGTTGTAGGTAAGAACGACCTTGTTGGTATAAAGGAGCGACAGCACCGTCTTGTAATAGGATTTTTTCAGCTTGCTTCATTGCTTCAAAGCGAGCCTTTTCATCGCTAGCTAAATCTGTTTTCACTTTATGAATGAGTGCATCGTACTCTTTGTTAGAGTATTTATCGAAGTTATAAGCACTATCTGTTGTAAATAAATCTAAGAATGTAATTGGGTCAGCGAAGTCAGGGCCCCAGCCATCAATACCGATTTCATAGTCACCACTTAATAGTAGTTTCAGCTGTTGTTTACGTGGTTGTGGTTTTAATGTCACTGTTAATCCATCTAGGTTCTTTTCTAGTTCACCTTTTAAATATTCACCAGTTTTTTTAGCTAAAGCATTATCACTTGTTAATAGTTCGATTGTTACTTTGTCAGTACCAAGTTCTTGTTTCGCTTTTTTCCAGTTTTCTTTCGCTGTTTTCACATCATCTTTGACTAGGTTTCCGTTTTCTTTACGGAAGTCGTTACCTTCTGGACTCTTTGCGAATTTCGCAGGAACCATTCCTTCAGCTGGAATAGCACCGTTATTTAAAATTGTTTCTACGTATGCTTTTTTATTCATTGCTCCGTTAATAGCAAGGCGTGCATGTTGATTTTTTAATGTTTCATTTTTTTGATTTAGTCGTAAAAATTGAATGCCAACTTCAGCGCGGTCTTTGAAGTTTGGATCGCTCTTATATTTATCAACAAACTCCGCAGTTAAAGCAACGCGATCAATTTGTCCTGAATCGTATAAGTTAACTTCTGTAGATTTATCTTTAACGACATTGAAGTTGATTTCTTCTAATTTTACAGTTTTAGCATCCCAATAGTTAGGGTTCTTCTTCAATTGGAAGCTTTGCTCGTGTTTCCAGTTATCTAATATGAAAGCACCGTTGTAAATTAAATGATTTGTTTCTAAACCATATTTATCGCCCTGAGATTTTAAGTAATCTTCATTAATTGGTAAGAATGTTGAGAATGTCGTTAAGCTTAAGAAGTAGGGAACAGGACGGTCTAGTTGTACTTCTAACGTTTTATCATCAAGAGCTTTGACACCTAGTTGATCAATTGGCAATTGTTTCTGGCTTATTTGTTTCGCATTCTGTATATCGAAGAATAAGAATGCATATTCAGCTGCTGTATCAGGATTTACGGCACGTTGCCAAGCGAAGACAAAGTCCTTTGCTGTAACTGGAGTACCGTTTGACCATTTTGAATCACGCAGGTGGAATGTATATTTTGTTTTATCGGGACTAAGGTCAACCGACTCAGCAACACCAGGAATTGGTTTGTTATCTTCTCCCATTGCATATAAACCTTCAAAAACATTGCGCATTACGCTCATGGATTCCCCATCCGTTGCTTTTGCAACATCCATTGTTGGAATTTCTGAAGCGAATGATAAGTTAATTGCCTGTTTATCAGGTGCTTTATCATTTGCTTTCGCTCCGCTTGCATGATCTTTATTTCCTCCGCAAGCAGTTAGTAATAGACTTGCCCCTAAAACAGATGCAACAACAGGTACAACTTTTTTCTTCATTGTTCGTTCCTCCCTAAATGTGTTGTTCGTAACGTCGTAATGTCCACGTTTTGAAGTGTAGCTATAGAAGAAGAGAAAACCTATTATAGATATGTGTATGTAGGTAATCAGGTGTTCTATATGTATATACATGTTGAGCTATAATCTATCGTTATATGTTTCAACGTAGTAGATGTTATATTTTGATGGTGAAATATTTTGTTTCTTTGATTATTTAGAATATTAACACTGGAAAGAACTATATGTCAATAATAAAAATAGATTGTTAATTTCTTAGAATAATATATTAAAAAAGCAGATTTCCTCGCATTAGGGAATCTGCTTTTAATATGTTTTGCTAAAAAAACAATTGGTGTGGGCTAATAATCAGTGGGGGATGAAGAAAACCCCACTGATTAAAGTTTCGCTTTATTTTTCAATTTTGGCCCATTTGAAGTTTAATTGACCTGCAAAGTCTACTTGCACAATTCCTTTCACATAAGAACGTTCTAAATAAGATTCGCCTTTTTGGTAAAGAGGAGCGATAACAGAGTCTTTAAATAATATTTTCTCGGATGCTAGTAATGCTTCCCAGCGAGCTTTTTCATCACCGGCTAAAGTTGTTTTCACTTTTGCTATTGTTTCATCGAACTCCTTATTAGAGTAATGATCTAAGTTGTAAGGGTTATTCGTTGTAAATAGCTCAAGGAATGTAATTGGATCTGCAAAGTCAGGGCTCCAGCCGTCAATTCCAATTTCGTAGTCACCTTTTAATAAAAGTGAAACTTGTTGTTTACGTGGTTGCGGCTTTATATTTACTGTTAAGCCATCTAAATTCTTTTCTAATTGTCCTTTTAAGAACTCACCAGTTTTCTTTTCAAGGTCACCGTCACTTATTAATAGTTCTAATGTTATTTTTTCAGACCCAAGTTCTTGTTTTGCCTTTTTCCATAATTCTTGAGCAGATTTTGTATCAACCTTTGTTAAATCGCCGTTTGCAGCACGGAAGTCTGTTCCGTCAGGTCCTTTTGCAAAGTTTTTCGGTACGAGACTAGAGGTTGGTGTGGAGCCGTCATTTAATAACGTATTTACAAAGGATTTTCGATCAATTGTTTGATCGATTGCTTGGCGTGCAGAAACGTTTTGAAGTACTTTGTTTTGTTGATTCATACGTAGAAACTGTACCCCTACGTTTGGCCGTTCTTTAAAGTTAGCATCCTTTTTATATTTATCAACGAAGTCAGATGTTAGTTTGATACGATCTAATTGTTTTGACTCGAATAAATTTACTTCTGTAGATTTTTCTTTTACGACGTTAAAATTGATTTCTTCCAGTTTGACAGTATCTTTATCCCAATAGGTAGGGTTTTTCTTAAATTTAAAGCTTTGCTCATGCTTCCAATCGCTTAGTGTAAAAGCTCCGTTGTACAAAATTGTATTGTCTTCTAACGCATACTTATCACCTTGTGCTTTAAAGAATTCCTCGTTAATTGGTAGAAATGTTGGGAATGCTGTTAAGCTTATAAAGTACGGAACAGGACGTTCTAATTCTACCTCAAACGTATGGTCATCAATTGCTTTTACACCAAGTTGATCGGCTGGAAGTTCTTTGTTGTTAATTTTTGTTGCATTTTTAATATCAAAGAATAGAAATGCATATTCAGAGGCTGTTGCTGGATCAACAGCTCTTTGCCAAGCGAAGACAAAATCTTTCGCTGTGACAGGAGTGCCGTTTGACCATTTTGAATCTCGCAGGTGGAATGTGTATTTCGTTTTATCGCCACTTACTTCATGAGATTTCGCAACGCCAGGGACAGGTTTGTTACCTTCACCAAGATTATACAAACCTTCAAATACGTTTCTCATTACTTGACCAGAATCAGTATCTGTAGCACGAGCTGTATCCATTGTTCGTATTTCCGTAGGTGAAGATAAGTTTAAAACCTGTTTACTAGGCACCTCGTCTTTTGCATTTGCTCCGCTTGCTTCGTTTTTATAACTACCGCAACCAGTTAATAAAATACTTACTCCTACAACTGATGCAATACCGGGTACAAACTTCTTTTTCATTTGATTTTCCTCCTAAATAATTAAGTTTGGATGATGATGAGGGAAATGAAAAATAAAAAATCCCTCTTTTCATATTGAGAAAGAGGGATTTTTACGTACAAGTTATGCACCCGTATATAAACGAAGTCCCTCATTCTATCTTTCAAGCACAATGCTTGCAGGAAGTGGCACAGTATTCAAAATGAACCTGTTGCCGAGGTTTCAAAGGGCCAGTCCCTCCACCTCTCTTGATACAATGAGTAAACGAATAAATTTTATTAATTTTTGTGTTTCTTTGATAATTCAAAATCTTACACCTTGGATGATGAAGTGTCAACCAATTGAAATGTAGTTTAAATTTTCAGTTTTATTTAACGAGAAAAACCACTGCATATGGCAGTGGTTTTTCTACTAGAAGTCAAAGTTATCTGGATCTGGACCAACGCGACGATCTTCATTTAGAGCTTGAATTGCTTTCATGTCATCAGCACTTAATTCAAAATCGAATATATTTGCATTTTCAATAATGCGATGTTCTTTAATAGATTTAGGGATTGTTACAACTTCATTTTGTAAATCCCAGCGTAAAATAATTTGTGCAGTTGATTTATTATATTTTGTCGCAATGTCTTGTAATGTGGAGTTATCCAGTAGTTGTCCCTGCATTAATGGTGACCAAGCTTCAAGCTGGATGTTATGTTCTTTACAGAAAGCGTGTAATTCTTCTTGTGCTAAACGTGGGTGGTATTCCACTTGATTGACCATTGGCTTAATTTCAGCGATTTCAAATACGTCTTGTAAGTGGTGAATGTGGAAATTACTCACACCGATAGCACGAACACGGCCATCTTTATAAAGTTTTTCTAACGCTTTCCATGATTCAGTATATTTCCCTTTTACAGGCCAATGTACTAAATATAAATCTAAATATTCTAGACCTAATTTTTCTAATGTAGTTTCAAATGCTTGAAGTGTTGTTTCATATCCTTGATCGCTATTCCATACTTTTGATGTAATAAATAATTCTTCACGTGAAACACCTGCTTCACGGATCGCTTGTCCAACGCCTTCTTCGTTTTGATAGATTGCTGCAGTATCGATGCTGCGGTAACCATTTTTAATTGCTGATTTTACAGACTCAATTACTTCTGAACCATCTTCTACTTTAAAAACACCTAAACCGAACCAAGGCATTTTTACACCGTTATGTAATGTAGTATAGTCTTTTAAACTTGTTAAACTCATATTATTTCCCCCTAGCTTTTTTGTTTGTTGCTTCTACTGCTTTTTGAATCGCCTCTGAAAAATTATATTCATATAAAGCTTTGAGACCTTCAGCTGTGGAACCACCTGGCGTTGTTACTTGTTCGCGGAGGTTAGCCGGATCTTGCGTTTGTTCAAGCATAGAAGCAGATCCAGAAATCATTTGAATGACAAGGTGTTTTGCGGTTGCTTCATCGACGCCATAACTTTTTGTTGCTTCAATCAAGCTTTCAGCAAAGTAATAAAGGAAAGCTGGTGCACTTCCAGTAACTGCAGTAAGCTGATGAACTTCTTCCTCAGTGCAAAGTTGCGAAGTACCAATGCCTCTTAAAAGCAGTTGCAAGGTTTCTTGATGCATCTCGTTTACTGATTGTCCTGTTGTATATAAGGAGATTGACTTCCCAATTTCAGCAGCTGTATTTGGCATAATCCAAGCAACAGGCGTGTCCTTAGGGAGTCTAGCTTCTAAATAAGATGGACCAATGCCAGCAGCTACCGTTACGACAAGTTGATTCGATAGTAACGGAGATAGCTCCGCTAATAATTCTTCATGTGCAGAAGGCGGCATTGCTAAAACAATCGTATCAACAGATGTAACATGCTGCTTCCAATCTGTTGTGATAGACACATTATATCGTCCTTTTAATTGTTCTAGCTTTTCTACGTTGCTGCGGTTAGAAACGATAATTTTTTCGATGTATTCTTTGCTTGTTTTAAGTAATCCGGAAAATATAGCTTCTGCCATACGACCAGCACCAATAAATAGAATTCGATGTTTAGTTAGCATATCCTTTATTCCTTTCTAGTGGAGATATGTTATAAAAAACGATACCATCTTTAAGAGAATTTTGTAAAAAGAAAAGACTTACCGTAGATGGAATGGATAACGAGGAGGAGGAAATTCATGGTAAAGGGAAGCATTGTTCCTTATACTGGTGATAGGGAATTTATTATACATCTGGGGAGAGATGATCATGGTCAGAAGTCCGCTTTTTTTATTCATTTCTAGTATTATTTGCGTATTGGTTGGATTTTATATTCAATCGAGGTATATTGAAATTTTCGCATCGGTTATGGGGATTATTAATGTTTGGTTATTAGCGAGGGAAAAGGTATCTAACTTTTTGTTTGGCATGATTACGGTTGCGGTATTTCTGTATATTTTCATTACGCAAGGTTTATATGCAATGGCAGTATTGGCAGCCTTTCAATTTATATTTAATGTATATGGTTGGTATTATTGGATAGCACGTAGTGGGGGAGAAGAGGTAAAAGCAACAGTTCGTTTAGGTGTAAAAGGGTGGACTATTTATATAATCTTTATGTTAGTTGCTTGGATTGGTTGGGGCTATTATCAAATCCGTTATTTAGAATCAACTAGTCCATATTTAGATGCTTTAAATGCTGTACTAGGATTAGTAGCTCAATTTATGCTAAGTCGAAAAATTTTAGAAAACTGGTATTTATGGATTTTGTATAACGTGGTTAGCATTGTGATTTATATTTCCACAGGTTTATACGTCATGCTAATATTAGCTGTTATTAATCTCTTTATATGTGTAGCTGGTTTACTAGAGTGGAAGAACAACTATAAAGTGAAACTTTAATCAGTGGGGGTTTTCTTCATCCCCCACTGATTATCAGCCCTCACCAATCGGACTTTTATGGGCAGTTGATCCTCCACCTAAATTCTTTGCTTTCGCTGAATTTTGAGGTGGGGGTCTTACTGCCCGTTAAAGCGGGATAAAAGACAGGGGCATGTAAATAATTATATTTAGAAAACAATTGAAAGAGAAAAACCCCTGAAGCATATATGCTTCAGGGGTTTATTAATAGATTATAAGTTTATGCTTTTGTCATACCTAACAATACAGCGCCGCCGATAATTAAAACACTACCTAGTGCAATAAAGATCAATTGACGTTTTGTTTTCTTTTCACCTAAGAAGACAATCGCACCGAATGTTGAGATAACGATTCCAGTTTGAGATAATGGGAAGCTTGTTGCTACTCCGACACGTGGTAATGAAAGAAGTAAGAATAAGTTTCCAGTTCCCCATAGTAAACCAGATAAAGCATTACGGATTGCATATTTGTTAAATGGTTTATGTTTAGATGTCAATACAACCGCACCAACAAACATACCAACTGCTTGTGGTAAAATAGCAGACCAACCATCGATATTATACCAACGAATAATAATTACATATACAAGGTAACCGAAAGTAGAAACAATTAAAGTAAGAAGTCCTTTTTTCAATTGTCCTGGTGGCTGTGCATTTTCTTTGTCATCTAGTGATGTGAATACAACACCAACTACGATTAATAGGATTGCAATCGTTCCCAGAACAATCGTTGTTGTAGTAGTCCACTCACGGAAAGCGATAACCCCAAAGATAGAAGTTGCAACAAGTTGCATACCAGTAGAAATCGTTACAGTAGTTGAAACACCTAGTTTTTCAACTGTTTTTAATTGGTTTACTTGTCCTAAAGCCCAGAATAAACCTGAAATAAAACCAACAATCAAGACTGTCATTGTTAAAGCTGGTTGAGTAAATACATACATAATTGTTGCGAAGAATAGAGCACCGATTGTCATACCTACCGTTTGGCTATATGCACCACCGCCCATTTTTACGCTTACTAATAAGATGTTTCCCCATGCAATTGCAGGAAGAAGCGCTAATAAAATGTCCATTACAAGACTCCCTTCGGTTTTCTATACCAATATAATTACATATCGTTCTAACGATCGGTAATGCCCCACTACTAGAGTAGAAGATTACCGATCGCTAAAACAGGATGAAGAATTCACGATATAAATGCGTTTTCATTTCTTCATTTTTTGAAACACCTCCATATAATAACAGGAAATTGCCTATTTTAGAAAGTGAATTCAAATAAAATGTATATTTTAATAAAAGGTAAAATTCAGTTATTTCCCGATGGTATATTTTATTTCCTAAGAAATAAAGAAGCAGCTTCGATAAAAGCTGCTTTAAGAGTTAGTAATTCTTTTATTAATAAGCTGAATACATAGCAGAAATAGGAGTGACATACTAATAGTGATAACTACTAGTGTCCAAGCGAGTTGCATATTACTTGCATCAATCGCCATATAAATTGCAGTTGGGATTGTTTGAGTTTTACCAGGAATGTTCCCAGCAAACATGAGCGTAGCACCAAATTCCCCTAGCGCACGAACAAAGCTCAAAATCATTCCGCTTAGTAAGGCAGGAAATGCCAGCGGAAGTGTAACGTGTAGAAAGACTTGAAATTCACTTGCACCAAGGTCACGAGCGCTTTCTTCAATTTGTATATTTGCAATAGAAAATCCCGTTTTTGCTGATTGATACATGAGTGGAAATGCAACAACTGTAGAAGCGATGATCGCAGCAGTAGATGTGAACATAATGGACTGCTGAAATATTGATTCTATCCATGTTCCAATGGGACTATTATTTCCAAAAATGATAATGAGAAAAAAGCCGATTACAGTTGGTGGAAGTACCATTGGTAATAAGAAAATAGTTTCTAATATTATTTTATATCTCCATGAGGAGCGTGCTAGCGCTCGCCCGATAATCGTCCCTAAAATTGTAACGATAATGGTGGCGCATGCAGCTACTCGTAAAGATAGAAAGATCGGTGACAAAAGGGCATCAAAGCTCATGGCAATTATGATAGGACTGTAAATCCATATTTCTTAAAGATAGATTGTGCATCTTTTGACTGCAAATACTCATAAAATGAAGTCGCCTCTTTCTTATGCTTAGATTCCTTTATAACACCTAAAGGATAGTGGATTGGCTCATGCGAAGTAGCTGCTGCTGTCTCACCAATCTTTACTTTGTTTGAAATAAGAGCATCTGTTTTGTATACAATACCAGCATCGACATTACCTGTTTCTACATATGTTAACACTTGGCGAACATCTTTTGTAAATACGATTTTATTTTGAATGTCATTCCAAAGATTTTCATGTATGAGAGAAGCCTTTGCGTATTTTCCCGCGGGTACAGATTCAGGTGTGCCAAGTGCGATTTTCTTAATTTTTTCATCTTTTAAATCTTGAATTTTCGTAAGAGAACTATCTTTTGGGATAACTAGAACAAGTTCATTTCCAAGAAGATTTTTCCCTTCTTTTTCATTAATGAATCCTTTTTTTACAAGAGTTTGGAATTTATCTTCGGCTGCTGAGAAGAATAAATCAGCAGGCGCGCCTTGTTCAATTTGTTGTTGAAGTGCACCAGAAGCACCGAAGTTAAAAGAAAGTTTAATATTAGGTTCTTTTTCTTTATATTGTGTTTCAATTTCTTTTAGTGCATCTTGTAAGCTTGCAGCTGCTGATATAGTAAGTTCAACTGCTTTTCCTTCTTTAGCAGTTGATTTCTCTTTCTTTTCGCCGCTTGTACATGCGGCACTAAATATAAGAAGAAAAGAAAGTATAAGTGCTCCGATGGATCGTAATGTAAACTTGTTCATAAAAAAATCCCCTTTCGTTTTGATATATTCAATTATAACTAATTATAACTAATTATAACTAGATATAATTAGTTATAATTGAATATAATTTGAACGATATAGTTGTTTTTTAATATAGGAGAAATATTCTTTTCTTTGTTACAATGAATGAAGAAAGTGAGGAATCGTCTATGGATCATCATTCCTACACAACGGAAGAAGTAGCGAAGCGATTAAAGGTATCAAAATTAACTGTATACGATCTAATTAAAAAAGGAGAACTTCCTTCTTATAGAATTGGTAGACAGATGCGCATTGATGCAACAGATTTAGAACAATATATAAAGCAAATGAAAACAGGGAAAATACAAGGTACTCCTGTAAAGAGCGAAGATAGTAGGGGCTTGGATACATGTATTATTAGCGGACAAGAACTAACGTTAGATATGTTGGCAAAACGTATAGAAAATCGCCTGCCAAGTTCAAACATATTAAGGGCATATCAAGGTAGTTTAACGAGTTTAGTAAAAATGTATCAAGGAGAAGGAAATATCGTTAGCTTACATTTGTTTGATGGAGAAACAGGTACATATAATGTTCCGTATGTAAAACGTATTTTAGTGGGACAACCATGTACGATGATTAATTTATTAGCAAGAAACGTTGGGTTTTATGTGCAAAAGGGAAATCCGAAAAATATAAAAACATGGGCTGATTTATCTCAATCATCTATACGATTTGTAAATCGAGAAAAAGGTTCTGGCATTAGGGTGTTAGTGGATGAACAATTGCGCATTCAAAAATTAAATAAAGAGCGTATTAGTGGATATGAATGGGAAGAGTCGAATCATCTTGGTGTTGCCACGCAAGTCGCAAATGGAAAAGCTGACGTAGGAGTAGGTTCAGAAAAGTTTTCACAGATTGTAAATGTAGACTTTATTCCAATCATGAAAGAACAGTATGATTTAGTGATTTTGAAGAATAAAGAAAATGAAGAGCTGATCGAAGTCGTGAAAGATATTCTGCAATCGGAAGAATTTCATAATGAATTAAAAGCGATTGGCGGATACGATATGACGAAAACAGGTCAAATTATATATGAAACAAACTAAAAAGCTGCTTGTCTATAAGACAAGCAGCTTTTTCTATATATAAAGGGGTTTGGGGAAACAAAGTATTAAACAAGACCTTGAGCAAGTGTGTAAATGAAGGCTGTAAGAAGAGTCGCTCCACTTGCAAGTCCGATAAAGTCTGATTTGTTAAATGTAATGTTGTTCATTATAATCTCTCCTTATTTATTTAATGTAGTTGCAACAGCTTTTGCATCGACAAGTGCGGATAGCACCATGCCCATTGTATGTAAAAATTTGTTTGATTTCATTTTGTTCATCATGCGTATCCGCTCCTTTTCGAATTGTTGTTGCCCTGCTTTATGTCTTAATTATAGGAAATATGATCGCCTGCAACTATCGAATTAGCTTACGGGAGACTTACATTTTTGTAAGAAAAAAAGACATTCATGTAAGAATGTCTTTTAAAGCATATTGATATGATGATGCTCTTCAATTGTTTTTAAAAAGCTACGCATTGAATTCGTCATATAACTATCTTTACGGCGTATGAAAACCGTTGAAATACTACCATATTTTTCAGGGATTGCATGACAATGTACTTTACCAGCTTTAGAAAGATGGTGGACAGCAGACTGTGGTACGAGTGTAATTCCAAGGCCGAGTGCAACACTGTTTAATATCGTTTCTAATATATTAAATTCCATAATTCTTTTTGGGAGCAAACCTTCATCTTTAAGCCATCGTTCTAGTTTGGAACGGTATCCACATCCTTGGTTAAAAACGAGTAGGGGCGTTGTTGTAAATTCTTCTATATGAAAAGCTTTATTTTGTGTTACAAGCATTAATTTTTCTGTACTAACATCGTATTGTTCAATTAGTGGGTGTTTAATAGGCCCTGATATAAAGGCACCATCTAATTGATGATCAAGTACTTCTCTAATCAATGCTTCTGTTAGACCCGCTTGTAATGATAAATCGACATTCGGATAGCGTTTATAGTAAGAAGATAAAATGGTAGGTAATGTACTTACTGTTTCGACTGTACCGATTTTTAATATGCCAGAGGGAGTTTCACTATCTAAAAATACTTGTTTTAGCTCGTCAACATCTTGCAAAATTTTATTAACATAAACGAGCATTTTCCTTCCTTCAGCTGTTAAAGTCATGCCTCGTTTATGACGATAAAAGAGCGGTGTTTTTAGTTCGTTCTCTAGTTGTTTAATACGTGCAGTTACATTTGATTGTACGTAATTTAATTCCTTTGCTGCGCCGCTTACACTACCTTTGTCGGCAACGTTCTGGAAGATTTGTAAATCTCTTAATTCCATAATGTGATCCTCCTTGATGTTAACTATCATTATAAATGATAGTTAACATCATTTTGAATCATTTTACGTGATATATTTTTTCTTTTACAATTCTCTTTGTGCAAATAGAAAGAAGTGGGGGATTGTGGTGAAAAAAGGTCAAATGATAATAGGGGCTTTAGCGTGTTTAATTGCAAGTATGTCGTGGGGAGCAATGTTTCCGGTTGCTGATCATGCGCTAGAATACATAGATCCATTTTATTTTTCGCTTATTCGCTATGGAGCAGTGGCGATCGTACTGATTGTATTGTTGTTAATGAAAGAAGGAAAACAGGCATTTCGTTTAGAGGGAAGAGGAAAGTTACTCGTCTTTTTCGGAACGATGGCGTTTACTGTATATAATGTACTTATATTTTTAGGTCAAATGTTAATGGGAAAATCAGGTGTGATGGTAGCCTCCATTATGGAAGCACTGATGCCGATGATTTCTATTTGTATTCTATGGGGATATAAGCATGTAAAACCGAAAAAGTATATGATAACGAGCATGATTATCGCTTTTGTAGGGGCTGTATTCGTTATTACGAAAGGTGATATGAGTTTCTTTTTAACATTGAAAGATAACATGTTTTCGCTGGCCTTTATATTTGTTGGGGTTGTAGGTTGGGTTATTTATACGATGGGTGGTCAAACGTGTAGCGATTGGTCAACATTACGTTATTCTACGTTGACGTGTGTATTCGGTACGACTGTCACAGGGATTATAACTGTAATCATTACATCGTTTGGATACGTATCGGTTCCGAATATGGGAACGATTTCTATCGTGAAATATGATTTATTTTTTATGATGACATTACCAGGTATCGTAGCGTTACTTGCTTGGAACTATGGTGTGAAAATTTTATCGTCCATTAATGGGATTTTATTTATTAATTTTGTACCAATCACGACTTTAGTTATTATGATGATGCAAGGATATCGAATAACAATGTTTGATATTATAGGGACTTTACTTGTTATTGCAGCACTTATTCGCAATAACGTTTGTCAGAGAAAAGAAGAAAATATAAACAAGCGAAGTTTACAAGAAGAGCAATTACGTCAAGCTGTTTAATAGGCAATTGGAGGATTTCACATGTTAGAAAGTTTATTGTTTTTCTTCGCCGTCGGAGTTGCCTGCGAGCTTGCAGCAATTAACCGAAATGGTCGTAAAAAGATAAAACAACAAGCTGAGCTGATACAGCTTTTAAAAGAATTGAAAGAAAGAAAAATGTAAAAAGACGACCGGGCATAGACGGTCGTCTTTTTCTATATAAAGGGGAAAGGGGACACAAAGTTATACAAGCGTAGCAGCGTAAATAAAAGCAGTAAGAAGAAGAGAGCCACTAGCTAATCCTAAAAAATCTAATTTGTTAAAAGTGATGTTATTCATGATGCATTCTCCTTCCTTACTTGTTTAATGTAGAAGCAACAGATTTTGCATCGATTAGAGCGGAAAATACCATGCCCACTGTATCTGAAAAATTGTTTGATTTCATTTTGTTCATCATATGAATCCGCTCCTTTTCGAATAGTTGTTGTTTCTTTCTGACTTAATTGTATGAAATATTTGGGGAAGTAACTATCGAATTAGCTTACAAGAAAATTACACTTTTGTAAGAATTGAAATGTAACAATTAATACTTAAAATTATTACCAACTCCTAAAACTTAGTGTTATAATCGTTATAAGAAAATGATTATAATTCGGATATTCAGAAAGGAACGAAACAAATGTATAAACCAATTACATTTTTGTTGAAATATATATTTAAAACAGCTGGGAAAGTAGAAGTGCAAGGAAGAGAAAAGTTACCAGAAGGTGGCCCATATGTTGTTGCATGTACACATACAAGTTTTATGGATGTATTAATGTTAGCCACAGGGATGTACCCGACCCAAATTCATTACATGGCAAAAAAAGAGTTATTTGAAGGGAAGTTCAAAAATTGGTTCTTTAAAAATGTGAATGCATTCCCTGTAGA
The DNA here is from genome assembly GCF_008042305.1 of Bacillus sp. AY18-3. Classification (NCBI taxonomy): domain Bacteria; kingdom Bacillati; phylum Bacillota; class Bacilli; order Caryophanales; family Bacillaceae; genus Bacillus; species Bacillus sp. AY18-3. Next base: position 50,040 of record NZ_QKQR01000005.1, read on the forward strand.
TCGTGCGAATCCAGGACCGAGTACACTCAAAATTCCGTCACGCCTATTAAAAGAAGGGAAAGTAGTAGGGATTTTTCCGAGTGGGACACGATCAACAGAAGACGTTTCATTAAAAGCTGGGGCTGTTACGATTGCATTGCGTTCTAATGTCCCGTTAGTACCGGCAGCTTATGTTGGTCCATCAAGTGTAAAAGAATTAATAAAAGGGAAAAGGGCACAATTAATTTTTGGCGACCCAATTCAAATTGATGCTGAAGAACAAATAGATCGAAAGACAGCTATGAAAATGATGACAGATCAATTAAATGAGAAGTTTGATGAGCTAAAGGAAACTTTGCAATCAAATCAAAAGTAAGAAAAGACGACCGGGCATAGACGGTCGTCTTTTCTATTACTATTTATAATAAAGGGGAAAGGGGACACAAAAGTTATACAAGCGTAGCGGCGTAAATAAAAGCAGTAAGAAGAAGAGAGCCACTAGCTAGTCCTAAAAAATCTAATTTGTTAAAAGTGATGTTATTCATGATGCATTCTCCTTACTTGTTTAATGTAGAAGCAACAGCTTTAGCATCGATTAGAGCGGAAAATACCATGCCCATTGTATTTAAAAAATTGTTTGATTTCATTTTGTTCATCATATGAATCCGCTCCCTTTCGAATAGTTGTTGTCCTGTTTCTGACTTAATTGTATGAAATATTGAGGAGAGTAACTATCGAATTAGCTTACAGGAAAATTACACTTTTGTAAGAAAAACGAATGAAGGTGTAATGATGAGAAAGTTTGACATATGTTCGTGGAATTCATTAAGTTAAAAGTAGAGGTGAGTGTATGGCCAATATTAAAGATATTGCAAAGATGGCGGGAGTTTCAGTTACAACTGTTTCGAGAGTGTTGAATGATCACCCATATGTAAGTGAAGAAAAAAGGAAAGCGGTTATGGAGATAGTTGAGAAGTTGAATTACTCACAAAACGCAAATGCCGTTCATTTATCAAAAGGGAAAACGAATATTGTTGGTGTAATTTTACCGTATATTAATCATCCATGTTTTGATGCGATGGTGGGCGGGATGATGGAGGTGGCGTTAGCTCATAATTACAGAGTGCTACTTTGCCAAACGAATTATAATAAAAAAGAAGAAATGAAAAGTTTACATATGTTAAAAACAAAACAATTGGATGGCCTTATTATTTGTTCTCGTGCGAATGATTGGGAAACGATAGAGCCGTATGCTTCCTATGGGACAATCGTTGCTTGTGAAGATAATGATATTTCAAATATCTCAAGTGTATATACGAATCATTCGGCAGCTTTTCAATTAGGAATGGATTATTTGATTGAGAAAAGTTATAAAAAAATTGGTTATTGTACGGGGAGGAAATTAGGTCCGAGTAGTCAAAAGCGTTTTGATGTTTATAAACAGCAATTGCAATCTATAGATGAAGAAGTGAATGAAGAATGGATTTTTACAGAATGTTTTACATTAGAAGATGGTGTGAAAGTGGCTCATAAATTAAAGGGGATGCAGCATCTTCCCGAAGCATTAATAGTAGCAGGAGATGAAGTTGCGATTGGGGTTATGACAGAAGCTGAAAAATTAGGTATTCAAGTTCCTGAGGATTTAGCGATTATTGGCTTTGATAATCAACCTATTTCGCAAGTGTTACAACTTACAACCATTGATCAAAATTTAAAGGAGATAGGTAAAAAGGCTTTTGAAATGTTTTATAGGCAAATAAGTGGTGAGAGTTCTAAACAAGAAAAGGTGGAAATTCCATACGAACTTGTGGAACGCTCTACTGTTTAGTTTTAATCCGTTATGTGTAAATTGCATAACGGATTATTTTTTTGAAATATCTTTGACAGGAAACGCGTTTCATACTTTATAAAGGAGTTACACCGGTCTGTAATAATCCATGGATTCTTTTCAAGAATAGTATTTGGAGGGATATGCATGAATGAACTTTTATTGAGTATGAAAAAGTATATAGAGGATGATGAAAAGATTTTGGCTTTTGTCGTAGGGATATTTGAGAAGGATAATTTTACGCTATCGTATCAACAAGGGATTTTTGCTGCTACTACTAGACGTCTTCTCTTTTATGGGAAATTTCCATACTATCCTGCAACATTTAAAGATTATTCATATTTGCATATAGATAGCATAGATTTTCGTCCGCATTTCGAATGTACTTGTAATCATGAAACCATTCGAGCTAAGTATATTCAGAAGGGGAATGTGGAGCGATTTGTCCGTACAGTTAGAGCGAATATGAATAATTAATCACCCCTTTGTTTAAACATAATATCCCGATCTGTAAGAGTAAAAATGCGCAATAAAAACAACTTCTAAACCTCTAGGAGATAGTGATACAATGTCAAATGGGGGGAGGTATGAACTATGGTTAATCAACGTATAAAGGAAATAACACTAATTACAATTGGTTCATTATTATTCGCAATTGGTATTAATTACTTTGCAATTCCAAACCGTTTATCAGAGGGTGGAATTATTGGTTTAACGGTTGTTACGTACTATTTATTTGATTGGTCACCGGGGATTGTAAACTTTGCTATAAATGCAATTTTACTAGCTATTGGTTATAAATTTTTTGATAAGAAAACGATGGTTTATACAATTTTAGGGATTGTAGAAACATCCTTGTTTTTATATGTTACGGAACATATTGAGTATCATGTAAATAGTGATACGTTATTAGCAGCTCTATTCGCTGGCTTATTTGTCGGTGTCGGATTAGGCTGTATGTTCAAAGCTGGAGGTACATCAGGAGGATCGGCAATTTTAGCTCGGTTAGCCAATCAATATTTAGGGTGGAGCGTTGGTAAAGGCGTACTTATTATTGATATTGTGGTAATTGCTGGTTCTGTATTTATAATAGGGCAAGAAAAAGCAATGTACACACTTGTTGCAGTATTCATCGGAGCGAAAGTGATTGATTTCATTGTAGAAGGAATGGATACAAAAACAGCTGTTACAATCATTTCAAATCAACCGGATTTAATCCGTGAAACTATTACGAAAAACATGACACGCGGTGTCACTGTATTAGAAGGACGCGGCGGATATACTGGTAAAAATAAAGAAGTGTTATATGTTGTTATAAATAAACAAGAGCTTGTTAAGTTAAAGCAGGTTATTAGTCGAGTAGATGAAGATGCTTTCGTTGTTATTCATGATGTACGCGATGTACTTGGCGGTGGCTTTAAAGCGAGCTAAAAGGTGAACGAGTAAATTCGTTCACCTTTTTTAATTCTTACAATAATGTAAGTGTAATGTAATGAGATTCAATAGTAGATTTTATTCCTTCTTTTTAAAATGGATGTATATATATCCTGCAGAGGAGGAAGATTGATTATGAAGAAAAAAATGATCACTACTATAATAGCGATGATAGTGATAGTAGTAATGTTACTGCCTACGAAACTTGGACCAGTTATCGATAAATATAATCCACTTTATAAGACGAAAGAATACTATACGGTCGTGAATACAATTGGTCAGCATATTGGTGATGAGTGGTATGAATATGAATTTATTGCATTTGACGAACGTGGAAGAGAACAAAAAATAAAGAAGACTGTTAAGCATATGTTAAAGAGAGATGAAGCGTTAAAGGTGTATGCAAAAGGACGCTACGGAGAGGCGATTGAAGAAATTGAAGCTGTAAATATTCCTATTAATGCGAAGAGTAAACTTTTAACGATGAGATAGCAGATTATACCCCATCTATTTTTTGTCGAAAATAAAAATACTAGGTAGGGGTATTTTAGGGTTCATGAAAGAGCCTTAGTCAATATGGACTAAGGCTCTTTTTGTTATATAAAGGGGAAGGGGGTACATTGTAGTAGCATGAGTGAAAGGTATAAGAAGAGTAGCTACTAGCAATGTAATTTGGTTATGTGAGTGTTCTTCTTATTTGGCTTGCTTTCTAACTTTAGTGTACGAGATATAGGTAAGAGAAACTATCGAATTACATTACACATAGCTTACAAACATGTAAGTCTTCTGTAATGTAATTCGATGGTTAAAAGATAGTGAATTTCATATAGTGTAATTAGAAAGTCTCACTGTATTACTTTCTGTTTGTAATATTAATGAAGAATGAAAAACCAACTACTTTTTAATAGCCCTCATCTGTATTTAGATGAGGCTCTTTTTATAAACCTTACAACATTGTAAGGTTTACGTAAGTTAATTCGATAGTAAATTTGTCATATTTTTTGCATAATAGATACAAATAGATAAAATAATTAGGGATATAGTAAGAAGGGAGAAAACTGGGATGCGTAAAGAAGAAGTAGTGAAGTTTCCAATTAAAGATTTCTGTAGCTACTTTACTGTTGCCGTAGTATGTATTGGATTATTTGATATCATAACAAACTTAATTGTTAAATAATATAGATGATAAAACAAGAAGGGAGATCCTTTCTTGTTTTTTTTATGGGGGAATAAAGATGAAATGGATTGATAGTCATATACATGTTGACCAATATAAGGATGAAGAAAAAAGTAGATTACTTAAAGATGTGGAACATAGTAAAGAGATACAGGGGCTTATCGCGGTATCTATGAATTATCAATCATGTAAAGAAACTTTATCTTTAGCAAAGCGATATCCTTTTGTACATCCAGCAATAGGTTTTCATCCGGAGCAACCGATTCATAAAGAAGAATGTGAGCAAATTTATAAATTAATTGAAGAGCATGTAGAAGACATAGTTGCGATTGGTGAAGTAGGCTTACCGTATTATTTAAGAAAAGAAGATGAGCGTATTACTATCAAATCATATATATCAGTGTTACAACGATTTGTTGAACTAGCTAGTAAATATGATTTACCCATTATATTGCATGCAGTGTATGAAGATGCTGATATTGTATGTGATTTACTAGAGAAATATAAAGTTTCACGTGCACACTTTCATTGGTTTAAAGGAAGTGAAACAACAATGAAACGGATGATGAGGAACGGTTATTATATTTCTATCACACCAGATGTTTTACATAAGGACAAAATTAGAAAAATTGTTTCGTATTATCCACTTGAATATATGATGGTAGAAACAGATGGACCGTGGGAATTTCACGAGGATGTTATGACGCATCCGAGAATGATTCGAGAGGTATTAAAGGAAATTAGTGTTATAAAAAACGTATCTGTTAATAAGGTTGCGAAAACGATATATGAAAATACGATTCAATTTTATTTGAAAGGATAGGAGCGTTACTCTTATCCTTTTTATTATGAAAATGATCAATGGGTTATTAATAACATGCCACGTTTTAGTTTAAGTTAAAAAAACCACCAAGCAAAATGCTTGGTGGTTTTGTATTAAGATTCTAATTTTTTCCCACGTCTTAATAACAATAGAAAGACAATGATGAAGAAACCAAGTATAAGGAAGAATCCATATTGTTTTATATAATCCATTACATCGCTTGCGCTTGTTGGTTTTTCAACGTGAATGCCGTCTTTATTAGTAGTAATATGAATATCTTGCATTTTCACTTCATTTGCTTCTTTTTGTAAATCAATCCATTCTATATTTGGAATGCTTTCTAGATCCTTTAATACTTCTTTTAATGGTTTCACACCTAAGTAAGGATGATAGAATGCACCAATAACTCCATCGGATAATTTAGCAACAGATACAGCACGTTCTTTCATCTTTGCAATAGCATGTGGCTTATCTTCTTCAATAAAGCCAACTGTTTCAGGTATTAATTTCATTCCGTGTAAAAATGATGGGGTACTTGTATAGAATGGTGAGTGCATGGATTTCCAAGTTGTATCACTTAACTGTAGTTGTCCTACATAAGTTGAAAAGTACCTTGATAATATTTCATATCCTTTTTGAGACATCGTGTAATGAGGTGCTTCAAATGCGACAGGATATAGTTTGGCATCTACAAGTTCTTGAATACCTTTTTCAATATGATCAGTCGTATACTTTTCTTCAAACTCTTCCCCTTTTTTTACATATGCATTATATGCTTCGACATTAGGGAAGTCATCTTTTGTTTTTGGTTTTTCATGCTTCGGTTGACGAATTGGTTGATCTGTTTTTACGTCCCAAAATTCAAAACCTTCCCCAGTTTCACTATCATAAAATTGATGCGTATAACCATGCATAATAATTGATGCACCATCATCTTGCATAGAGCGTAAAAGATCGACTAGTTCGGGTTTATCCTTTAAATGCAGTGTTTTACCTGTATCTGGATCTGTATATACAGGAATAACAGTGATCATGTAAGGAATCTTTTTCTCTTTTAGTAATTCAGCAATTTCTTTTAATTGATTTGTATCTGCGGCTGGATGAACGTCCTCAAGACGTAAATAAGCCTCTACTTTATTTGTCGTTGGCTTTTGTCCAAAGTAAGAAAATAACATTTCGCCGACATAATGAGACATCCAGTCAAAGAGATTTGACGTTGCAACGTAATAAGATGTTTCGTGCCGAACGATTAGTGGGCTCTTGCTATTTGAGCTTAAAGCGTTAGCAAGAACAGTTCCGGTTGTATCAAAAGATTGAACCAATCGTTCCTCTTCTAAAGTGTTTTTAAGCTTATGGCTTGGATATTCGATTTTATTAACTCGTATATCATCAGCCTTTAGGGTAATGAAAGAAAAGCGATGAGATAATTGTTCAACATTTTGTCCTAAAACTAATACTGGGCCTGAGAAATTTTCTAGAAGTTGCTTTGTTTCAATAGGAAACTCTTCTTTTTGTTCACCGATATAAACAATATGTGTATAAGAAGATGAATTAGTAATTTCATTAGCCTTTTTTAAACTTTTCGTAGTTATATCGTTTGTAAAATGTCCTAATTGGGTATTAAGAATTTGAATATTATTTGTAATTTTATCGTCTTTTGTACTGTATAAAACAAGTACTTTTGGTTTTGATGATGTTTGTGCAGAGGTGTGGATAGGGATAAGTAGTAAAATGTTGAACAAGAGTATGATGCACTTTTTCATTTGGTCTGCTCCTCTTCTATATGTAGAGTTCAATTTAAAATTATATACAAAAAATACGTTGTAGTCTATGAAAGTTACATTTTTGCACGTATTTACCAGCTGTTTTTTCACAAAATCGGTCTAAAGCATGATGATAATATATATAGTTATTTGCTATGATAAAAGGGTAAGAGAATGATAGAATGTGGGTAATTGTAAAGGGAGGAAGGCTGAAAGGGGACAAATTTCAGCGGAGAAAGAGGTAGTGGTAGTGAAGAAATTCTTTGTAGGATTTTTAGTTGTTCTTGGGGTGTACTTATATTTCCAAGGAAAGTCTGAAGGAATGGGCAAGTTAGTGAATGAGACAAGCTATGTTGACTCAGAAGAAGCAAAACAAATGAAACAAATTATTATAGAGGAAGCAAAGAAAGTCAATCTTCCAGAATGGATACCTCTTACAATTGCTGAACATGAAAGCCGGTTAAATCCAAGAAGTATTGGAGATAACGGAACTTCATTCGGACTGTTTCAATTGCACCGTGGCGGTGGGCTTGCACCAGATCATTTAACTGATGAAGAGTTGAAAGATCCGCGCACAAATGCGCAAATTGCAATGCCGCATTTAATGAAAGGATATAAGCGCGGGGTGCAAAAAGGTTTGACTGATTTTGCATTACTAAAATATGTAGCAAATACATCTGGATGGCCAGGAAATTTAGGGCCAGAGTGGACGGATAATAACATGAAGTATAACATCGGATTAGAAGATGTGTACTATCGAAATAAAGGTGTAATCAAAGAGTAGGTTTTCTATACCTACTCTGTTTTTTTATGAATAATTGCATCTTTTTCGCTCGTGAAGTACTGCGCGAGTTGTATTTTCACGTCTTTTAGTTTTGTAGAAACTTGCGGTATTTTATATCCTACATATAATGGTGAAACGACGAACCTAGGAACAACTTTACAAATGATTTTTCCGTTTAAGTAATAGAAGAATAAGTTATAACTACTACATCCTTTATGGAAATCTGTCAGTATGTAACGTACAGTTTGCTGAATATAATTTGCCAGTTCATCTATGTATCCAATATCTGCAATAATGATATTAAATTCAGTAAAACCGATAATAGGACGATCTGAAATATTGAGTTCAATGCGTTCGTTTTTTTGTACAATGACTCCTCGGAAGTTGTCCGGTTCTACGTTACCGAGATAGTCTACATATTTCATTCCGATAATCTGCATGTGTGCATGATGCAAACTCCCGCCTGAGAATGGACCGTGATTTTTGTATAAAATCACAGATGTGAATTCTTCATTCTTCTGTAAGTCTAACCAATGTTTAATGGAGAAACGAATTAGCGATCTCATATGTTCTTCTGTATATGTTGCAATGTGGTCTTTACAATTATCGGTTTCGATTAGCACCGTTTGAAATGTATCTTTTAATGTAGGGAATTTGTTTTTCAGCCAAATAATTGAGCCCTCAGTTGCTAAAATATCCGTTAAATTTTCTCTGTCACAAAAAGGACATGCAGCGCTTCTATTCCGAATGCTTTCTGGTTTTTGTTTGCCAATATCGTTTAAAAAGTATAGTTGTTGTGTATCCATTTGTATATATGCCCCTTTAAAATATGTGTAAAAATCCCGCTTAATACATTCGGGAAAAGGAGAAGGAAATCCTTTAAAAGGAATAGGAAAAATAAAAGACAAGATATCCTCATTACAATAGGGTACCTTGTCTTTTATTTTTTCTTTAATAATGTGTATGGATAATATAAATCATTTTTATTAGGTTTCTTTTTTCTATTTTTTATTGTGTATAAGGCAATTGCTGTACTTGCGATTACAATAATGGCTTTCTTCATATTCATTTACCCCTTTTTTATTGTTGGTTTAATTCTTGGCTAACTGCTTTTGCATCAACTAGAGCATGTAAAATCATTTTTACCATGTTCATCATATTCCTTCACTCCTTTTTATAGTTCATTTAGTTCTTTTACAACTGCTTGTCCGTTCACTAATACCTCAAAGATTGCTTTTACGATTTCTTTCATCATGATCGTTTCCTCCTTTTGTTTGGCTCTCTTGTTTACATCTTTATTGTATAGGGAGGCATCTTTTCGTACTATCGCTTTCCATTACGTGAACATAACAGTTTTGTAAGATTTGATGTCACTTATTGAAATGTTTAGTCTATCTTCATTATTTTCAGAAAAATGACTATTCAAACATGAAATGGGAAAGTATAATAAAGAAGTAAGTATTAAATTCCGTACGAAAGAGGTGAATGAGATGAAACGTTCTTTAGCTGCACGTGCCAAATTTTTAGATTATATCTATTTTTGTCGTGCGATTTTTCATGATGTAGTTGTTAACGGGATACGTCTGTCCTTTTTTAACAATTGCATAGTAGCTATTGAACGATAGAAATCTCTTCACCCATTTTTAATAAAAGTGTGAAAAGGGAGCTATTTGGCTTCCTTTTTCTATGTCGAAAACCATGGGGAATGTTTCTTTCCCATGGTTTTTTATATTGAAAGGAGTACGGAAAATGACAATTTGTAGTGTGAATAATGTAATGAAATCTTTTGGTGGAAACATCATATTTGAAAATATATCGCTTGAAATAAAGAATGGTGAACGTGTTGGATTAGTTGGTCGTAACGGTAGTGGGAAGACAACAATCTTTCAGCTTCTAACTGGAATGGAAAGTTTGGATGCAGGAGCCATTCATATGAAGAAAGGTACACGTATTGGTCATGTGGCACAAATTCCGAAATTTGATGAGGGTATGACTGTATATGATGTATTGAGTTCCGCTTTTAAAACAGAAAAGGAATTGGAAAGAGAAATGCGTGCTTTAGAAAAAAATATGGCGGAAGAACGGGAACCATCTGCTTTACAAAAATTAATGGAGAGATACGGAGTAATCCAAGAAAAGTTTGCGTTTCTCGGTGGTTATGAAATAGAAGCGAATATGATGAAGGTAGCAAATGGTCTACAGGTGACAGAACTATTTCCACGATCATTTTTGGAGTTAAGTGGTGGGGAACAAACAAAGGTAAGTCTTGCATACATGCTATTGCAGAAACCAGATTTACTTCTATTAGATGAACCAACCAATCATTTAGACTTATTTGCCGTAGAGTGGCTAGAGCAATTTTTAAAAGAATACAATGGAACAGTTATGGTCATTTCACATGATCGCTATTTCCTTGATGAAGTTGTAACGAAGATTTTTGATTTAGAAGATGGAGAGATTCACGTGTATCATACGAACTATTCTCAGTTTGTTGACGAAAAGGAAGAACGGTTGCTTCAGGAGTTTCAGGCTTATCAAGAACAGCAAAAGAAAATAAAGAAAATGAAAGAAGCAATTAAGCGACTACGTGAATGGGCAAATCAGGCGAATCCTCCGAATGAAGGATTGCATAAGAGAGCGAGAAGTATGGAACGTGCACTGGAACGTATAGAGAAACTAAAGAAACCTATTTTAGAACGAAAACAAATGGGACTTCAGTTTGAAGGGCAAGAGAGAAGTGGGAAAGACGTTGTTTTAATGAAAGAAGTGAGTAAAGGTTTTGCTGGACATCCTTTATTTAACGAAGCGAATTTACATGTTCGTTTTCAAGAGCGTGCGGCGATCGTTGGCCGTAATGGTACAGGAAAGACAACGCTACTAAAGTTATTATTAGAAGAAATAAAACCAGACGCTGGAGAAATTCGAATTGGTAGTAGTGTGAAAATCGGTTATTTATCACAGCATGCGTACGGAAATATGAAGAGTAATGTATTAGAGGATTTCAGGGAATATGTAGCTGTAACAGAGGGAGAAGCGAGACATATATTAGCTAAGTTTTTATTTTATGGTCCAGCGGTGTTTAAGAAAGTAACGCAACTGAGCGGTGGAGAAAAAATGAGATTAAGACTTGCGCAACTTATGTATCAAGATATCAATTTTTTAATTTTAGATGAGCCGACAAACCATCTCGACATTGAATCAAGGGAAGTTTTAGAGGAAGCTCTTGAGCAATATAATGGGACGATTTTAGCTGTTTCACATGATCGTTATTTTTTAAATAAGTTATTTGAAAAGACGTATTGGATTGATGAGCATAAATTATTTGAGTTTGCAGGGAACTACGCATGGGCTCGTCAAAAGTGGGAAGAAAAGCTCGAGAAACAAGTAATAAAGCAGCAACGCCAAGGAAGAAAAAGTATGGCAACAGCTCCTTTAAAAAAGAAAGAAGTTAGGAATGTTGAGGATATTGAAACGGAGTTAATGCATGTAGAAGAGGATATATATATGCTTGAGTGTAAGATGGAACATGTAGTTGATGTTGAAATGCTTGAACAATTGTATGAAGAAAAAACGAAGAAAGAGTTGTTACGAGCGGAGTTATATAATGAGTTAGAGAGTATTGTGGAGTAAAAAATAGAAAGCGAATTCTTTTCATTTTTTCTGAAGGGATTCGCTTTTTTATACTGATATTTTACTTTAAGAAAAAATAAAAATTGTGTTTCACGTGAAACAGTAAATTTGATACATCTTTGTTCCGTAATTTGCATAGATTGTAAAACATAAATGATATTAGTTTTTTTTGATCGGTTACTTATTTCCCGAGACATAAGTATGTGTAACAGCGAATCAGGATTGAAAATAAAAAAACAGAGTTACAGCTTTACACGCTGAACTCTGTTTTCTTTTTGTGTCGTATCTTCCCTTGTTGAAATGATAATAGCGATCCCGAGCATAATAAAAAAAGCTAAAAAGAGGACGAACTTTGGGAAGAATGGGAATAGTAATAGCGCCCCGACTATCATAATTGTTAATAATACGTAGTGCAGGACGTATTGGAATAGGTTGTCCATGTTTTCGCCCCCTTTTTGGTAATTGGTTATTAGTAGTCTATGTTTCATATGGAACGAATAGAAGTGAATTTTTAATTTTTTAATAAGAAATAAAAGAGAGTGATTGACATGTTTAAAGGAAAGGAATAATCTTGAAATTAATTCATACTATTTTTATAGGGAAAATAAAGATAGTTACAGGGAGGAGGCCTATGTTCCTGCATCGATAAAAATTAGGAAGGTAAAGGTGAGAGGGCAATGAAAAATACTTTTAAAGGAGCACTTGCTATATTTCTTAGTGTATCGGTATTACTAGCCGGATGTGGTCAAGAGGAAGCAAGTACAAATGAAGCCGGGAACGTACCAAAAGTAAAAGATGAATTTATTAAAGCAAGCGACAAAGCAAAAAGTCCTACAAAAGTAAAAGAAAGAAAAGATACTTTTGTAGTTGGAATGCCAAGTCCTGGAGGGATATTCCTTCCGCACTTTATGGAGAATGGATGGGATGGTAACATAACGCAGGCTATCTTTGCCCCTCTTGTTGGACTCGATAAGGAAGGAAAACTGATTCCAATATTAGCGAAGAAGTGGGATATTTCGGAGGATCAGCTTACATATACGTTCCATTTGAAAGATGATTTAAAGTTTAGTGATGGTTCACCGCTAACAGCAGATGATGTAGCATTTACATTAACGTTATTACATGATCCAACTTATAGTGGTGCGACTGATATAAGCCAAACAGCAATAAAAGGTGGGCAAGCTTATAAAGAAGGAAAGGCAACCTCTATTGAAGGAATTCAAATCATTGATCCGAAAACAATTACGATTACGACTGAAAAGGTAAATGCTCAAACATTATCATTAATCGGTGGAGAAGTTATATCTAAAGCTTATTATGGGAGAGAGTATAAACAAGGACACTTGGAGTACTTAAAAGAGTTATATGGAAAGCCGGTGGGAGCAGGAGCTTATAAATTGGATAAATATATTCCTGGTCAAGACGTTCGATTTGTAGCAAATGAAAATTATTTTGAAGGAAAACCGAAGATTGAGCACTTTATTTATAAAATTACAAAGGGTGATACGAAGTTACAACAATTTCAAGCAGGAGAAGTAGACTATAATGGTTTTACGACAAACGTGGAGACCATTGAGCAATTAAAAGATTTAGGTTTTGCTAATATTAATGTGTATACAGGAAGCTCTTATGGCTACATTAAAATGAATTATAAGAAGCCATACTTTAAAGATAAACGTGTCCGCCAAGCATTTATTTACGGATTAGAGCGTCAAAAGGTTATTGATACGTATTTCCAAGGATATGCGTCACTCGTTAATGTACCGATTACGCCAGTTTCATGGGCGTATACAGAAGAGGGCATTAATAAATATGAGTATAATTTAGAGAAGGCGAAGAAATTACTGGATGAGGCTGGATGGAAAGCGGGTTCGGATGGGATTCGTGAAAAAGATGGACAAAAATTGAAAGTAAGTTATTTTGCCTCATCAGCAAGTAAAATAAATGATGTAATGATTCCTGTGATGAAAGAAGATTATAAAAAGTTGGGTGTAGAGTTTAACCCAGAATATATGGACTTTAATACGATGATTTCAAAAGTGATAAAAGGTGATTATGATTTAGCGATGGTATCTACGCCAATGATTGATGATCCGAGCGGAACGATTGAAGAGTTTGTTTCAACAAGTAAACGAAATTATGATGGATATTATAATCCGAAAGTAGATGAATTAGCTAAGCAAGCATTAGAAACGTTGGATATTGAAAAGCGAAAAGAAATTTATAAAAAGTTATATCAAGAATTAAGTGAAGACCCGCCTGTAATCTTCTTGAATAATAGCAAAGTGGTGTCTGCACATAATGCACGAATTCAAGGATTACAAGAAGATAACTATAACGGTATTTTATTAAGTTTACCTAAATTAAAGATAGAATAATAATTTTTAAAAAATTCTCAAAATATTTATTTAGAAAGAATTGACAAAATATAACGGACGATATAAGCTAATAACCATAAAGTCTACCGGAAAGGTCGGAATAGGATTGTTACCCCTCAAAAACATCTATTTTTTTACGATTAAAACCGACTTTTCCGATTGGCTATAAAATGTTGCTGTGGGAGGCATACATAAGGCAAGCAATTCATAAGGTTTAATTATTAAAAAAGTTAGGGTGGGGACAATGAAGAAAAAGACAAAAAAATGGGCTGGTGTATTTTCAGTATTATTGAGTAGTTCGCTTGTGTTATCTGCTTGTGGGGGACAGGAAGATACGGCTTCTACAGAACCGGTAAAAAAGCAGGATTTAAAAGACGCTAAGATTGAATCAATTCCAGCTACAGATAAAAAGAAAAGTCCAGAGAAAGCAAATCAGCGAAAAGATACTTTTATTACAGCCATTTCTAAGCCAGGGGGAGTTTTCCTTCCATATTTCCAAGAGAATGGTTGGGATGGAAATGTAACGTCTGTTATTTTTGCGTCACTAGTAGCAACAGACAAACAAAGTAAGCCTATTCCGGATCTTGCAGAAAAATGGGATATTTCTGCTGACCAGTTAACATATACATTCCATTTACGTAAAAATCTAAAATTTAGTGATGGTTCGCCTTTAACGGCGGGGGACGTAGCATTTACATTAACACTACTTCATGATAAAGCGTATGAAGGTGGAATGGATATTGCCCAGTATGCTGTTAAAGGTGGAAAAGAATATAAAGAAGGAAAAGCAACTTCTATTGAAGGAATTCAAGTTGTTGATCCACAGACAATTAAAATTACAACTGAAAAAGTTAATTCACAGGCGCTAACTAATTTAGGTGGCCCAGTGCTATCAAAAGCTTATTATGGAAAAGATTATAAACAAAATACAAGTTTAGACTATTTAAAAGCATTATATGGGCAACCAATTGCAGCGGGTCCATATAAATTTGAAAAATATGTTCCAGGTCAAGAAGTACGCTTTGTTGCTAATGAAAATTATTATGCAGGTAAACCAAAAATCAAAAACTTTATTTACAAAATCACATCAGGTGATACTGGATTCCAATTATTCCAAACAGGTGAACTGGACTATAGTGGATTTAGAGCAAATCCTGAGAATATAGACCAATTAAAAGGATTAGAGTTTGCAAATATTAATCTTGAGTCATCAAGTGATATTGCTTATATCTATGTAAATAATAAGAAATCGTATTTGAAAGATAAGAAGGTACGTCAAGCACTTACTTATGGATTAGACCGTAAGAAGTATGTAGATACAGCTTTACAAGGATATGGATCTGTTGCTAACGTACCAATTGCGCCAGTTTCATGGGCATATACAGAAGAAGGTATTAATAAATATCCACACGACGTAGAAAAGGCTAAAAAATTATTGGATGAGGCTGGTTGGAAAGTAGGTTCTGACGGGGTTCGTGAAAAAGATGGTCAAAAACTAAAATTAACATACTACGCATCAAATACAGGTAAAACAAATGATATCTTTATTCCAATTGCAAAAGAAAGTTACAAAGAAATCGGTGTTGAATTAAATCCAGAGTTGATGGACTTTAATACGATGCTTTCAAAAGTAGGAAAAGGTGACTACGATTTAGCGGCAGTTTCAACACCAGGAATTAGTGACCCAAGTGAAGTTGTAAGTGATTACTTATCAACTAATCCAAAAAGTGATACGGGTTATAACAACCCGAAAGTAGATGACTTGATTGTAAAAGGTATAGGGACGACAGATATTGAAAAACGTAAAGCAATTTATAAAGAACTGTATAAAGAGTTAAGTGATGATCCACCAGTTATTTTATTAAACTATCGTAAACTACTTTATGCTCATAATGCACGTATAAAAGGAATTGATCCAGAAAAGTACGATAGCATTAGTTCCAACTTACCAGTGTTATCTATTGAACAATAAGGGTTGACCTAAATAATAGAAGGCGTTTTTTCATACAGCGATGGGATAGTAGCTGTTTTGAAAAAATGTTCTTCTATTTTTAAGTAAATAGGATTGGGGAGACAAAAGGTGAAAACATATATCGTTCGTAGGTTCCTTCAAATGATCCCTACATTGTTTGGTACATCTATTATTATTTTTTTCTTATTTGCACTTTTGCCGGGGGATTATATTGATTCAAATCCTAAGTTAACACCAGAGAGAGCTCAAGAGTTAAGGGAATTGTATGGCTTAAACAAACCAATTATTGAAAGATATTTTCAATGGTTAGTGAATGCTTTGCATGGTGATTTTGGATTTTCTCTACAGTATCAAGAACCTGTAACTTCATTACTTAATAAATTTATTTGGAATACATTTATCGTTGCTGTTGCAGCTTTATTTTTCACTTGGATTATTGCTCTTATTATTGGGGTTATTTCTGCAACAAAGCAGCACTCTTGGTTTGATAGATTGGTAACAATCGGTGTCTTTGCAGCAATGTCATTTCCATCATTCTTTATCGGATTATTTTTAATTAAATTATTAGCAGTTGATTTAAAGTTATTACCTATTGGTGGCATGATTGATATTGGAAGTAACTCAACAGGAATAGCATACATATTAGAAGTATTACGTCATATGATTCTACCTGTATTTATTTTAACGCTTCTTGGTGTAGGATCATTAACACGATATTTTAGAACTAGCATGTTGGATGTTGTTAGGCAAGATTATATTCGTACTGCTCGTGCAAAAGGTTTAAAAGAAAGAACCGTTATTTATAAACATGCATTGAAAAATGCAATTTTGCCAGCAATTACATTACTTGCTTTTGAATTACCTGGTTTATTTTCAGGAGCGATTATTATTGAACAGATTTTTAATTGGCCAGGGATTGGGAGTATTCAATTAGAAGCATTAAACTTCCGTGATTATACGGTATTAATGGCCTTTACAATGTTTCTTTCTTGTTTAACAATTATGGCTAATTTCTTAGCTGATATTGTATATGCGTTTGTTGATCCAAGAATTCGATTGAAGTAAGGGGGAAAAGATATGGAGACTATTACACCAATAATAGAGAAAAAGAAAGAACGAAAAAAGAGAAATGAATCATCACCATGGCGTCAAGCGTATAAAAAAATTAAGAAAAATAAGATGGCACTGTGTGGCTTATACGTTTTAATATTTATGTTTTTATTTAGTTTTATCGGTCCAATCTTTTCGCCGTATGCTGATGGGAAAGTACAAGTAACACAAATTAATAAACCACCCAGCCTGTCACATTGGCTTGGAACAGACCAATTGGGACGGGATATTTTAACTAGACTTATGCAAGCAGGGCGTATTTCATTAACAATTGGTTTAGCGTCGATGCTATTATCCGTTATACTAGGAGCTTTATTAGGAGCAATTGCTGGTTTTTATCGAGGGGTTGTAGATCATTTAATTATGCGTGTTGCGGATGTGTTAATGTCCATTCCGGGATTACCGCTACTTATTATAATGGGAGCAATTTTATCAGAATGGAAATTACCATCGGAATACCGTTTATATGTTGTAATGATTATTTTAAGTTTAGTAGGATGGCCAGGACTTGCCCGGCTTGTGAGAGGACAAATTTTAACATTGCGGGAGCAAGCCTTTATGCAAGCAGCAGATGTATTAGGATTAAAGGATTCTCGGAAAATTATTCATCATTTAATTCCTAACGTCTTTCCGTTGCTTATTGTTGTAGCAACTTTGGGCGTTGCAGGTTCAATTTTGAGTGAATCCGCACTAAGCTACTTAGGTCTCGGCGTCGTCCCACCTACACCATCATGGGGGAATATGATTAGCGCAGCTAACTCATTAATTGATTTCCAAAAGCGGCCGTGGTTATGGATTCCGCCTGGTTTCGCAATCTTTATAACAGTTGTATCAATTAATTTACTTGGTGATGCACTTCGTGATGCGTTAGATCCAAAGATGAGACGGTAGGTGAGAAGGTATGAGTAAAGCGGTAGTAGAGCTGAAAGACTTACAAACACACTTTCAGACAGAAGAAGGAACAGTAAAGGCTGTGAATCATGTTAGTTTTACAGTTCGAGAAGGTGAAACGGTTTGTGTTGTAGGCGAATCGGGTTGCGGGAAAAGTGTAACAGCTTTATCTATTATGGGACTTATTGCTGAATCAGGCAGTGTAGTAGGTGGAGATATCTTATATGAAGGAAAAAGTCTTTTAGGAATGAAAGAGAGAGAGCTTCGTAGTTTACGAGGAAATGATATTGCGATGATTTTCCAAGAACCGATGACATCGCTAAATCCTGTCTTCACTGTAGGTGAACAAATTGTAGAGACGTTAAGAGAGCATGAATTACTTAGCAAAAATGAAGCGTATAAGAAGGCAATTGAGTTAATTCGTAAAGTTGGTATAGCTCGTGCGGATGAAATCGTCCATTCTTATCCGCACGAACTGAGTGGTGGCATGTTACAACGTATTATGATTGCTGTTGCACTTAGTTGTAATCCGAAGTTATTAATTGCGGATGAACCGACAACGGCTCTTGATGTTACGATTCAAGCTCAAATATTAGACTTATTAAGACAAGTAAAAGAAGAATTTAAAACATCCATTTTATTAATTACACATGATTTAGGCGTTGTAGCTGAGATGGCTGATTACGTTGTCGTTATGTATGGCGGGAAAGTTATTGAAGAGGCACCAGTACTAGAAATATTCCAAAATCCGAAACACCCGTATACGAAAGGGTTGTTGAAATCAAAACCAGTGATGGGAAAACGAATAGATAAATTATATTCTATTCCAGGGCAGGTTCCTAATTTAGTTGGTTTGGATGAATTTTGCTACTTTAGCGGTCGTTGTGAGCATTGTATGGAAATATGTAAAGAAGAAGCGCCAAATCTGAATGTACATGATGAGAATCATAAAGTAGCTTGCTGGTTATACGAGGAGCGTGCGGGACAATGAGTGAACCATTATTAGAAGTAAAAAACTTAAAAACATATTTCCCAATTAAAGGCGGCATATTTAGTAGAACGATTGGACATGTGAAAGCAGTTGATGGAGTAAGTTTTACTATTAATAAAGGCGAAGTGTTCGGTCTCGTTGGTGAATCAGGAAGCGGAAAAACGACGATAGGAAAAACAATTTTACGTCTCGTTCAAAAAACGGAGGGAGAAGTGAAGTTTAAAGGACACGATGTTCATTCTCTATCAAAAGAGGAATTGAGAAAACATCGTCCTAATATGCAGCTTGTGTTTCAAGATCCATTTAGCTCATTAAATCCGAGAATGAGAATTGGAGAAGCACTTGGCGAGCCGATGTTGGCTCACGGACTAGCGACGAAAGAAAATGTTCGTGAAAAAGTGACAGAAGTATTAGAGTTATGTGGCTTAGCCCCATATCATATTGACCGGTATCCTCATGAGTTTTCTGGTGGACAACGTCAGCGTATCGTTATCGCAAGAGCTATGGTATTAAATCCGGAATTTATAGTAGCTGACGAACCTGTGGCAGCACTAGATGTATCTATTCAAGCACAGATCATTAATTTATTTAGTGAGTTACAGGAGAAAAAGGGACTATCTTATTTGTTCATTTCACATGATTTAAGCGTAGTAGAGCACTTATGTACGAAAATTGGAATTATGTATTTAGGAACGATTGTGGAAACAGCGCCGCGTGATGAGTTATTTACGAACCCACTGCATCCGTATACAAAAGCATTGTTATCAGCTGTGCCAATACCAGATCCAACAGTGAAGCGAGAGCGGATTATACTAGAGGGTGATATTCCAAGTCCAGCAAATCCACCTTCGGGTTGTCGCTTTCATACACGTTGCCCGTTTGCAACAGATATTTGTAAACAAACGGTACCAGAATTCCGTAATGTTGGTGAAGAGCATTTTGTTGCTTGTCATCATGTATAAAAGAAAAGGACCCTTTCAAATTGAAAGAGTCCTTTTTTTATTTACTAGATGAAGTTTGTTTCAATACAAATTTCTCGATTGCGTGAGCAACACCATGCTCATTATTTGTTAATGTTACGACATCACATAGTTTTTTTACATCTTCTTCAGCATTTCCCATTGCAACTGATAAGCCAGCTACTTGTAACATTGGCACATCATTAAAGTTGTCCCCGATCGCAATAGTATCTTCAATTGGTATATTGAAATAAGCAGCCATTTCTTGTAGACCGTTCCCTTTATGACCGTGCTTATCCATAATTTCTACATTAGTAGGAGCTGATGCCGTAACTGAAATGTCAGTGTCTTCTTGTAACATGCTTAATAGCTGTGCACGATGCGCTGCATTAAATGTCAAAATGAAGAATTTAGATATTTCTAATTCTGGATTATTTACAACATCTTCGATTTTTTGGAAATCAGTAATTAAGTTTGATTTCTTTTGTTTTTCTGTAATTCTTTCAAGTTCTTCAAGTGTAACATCTAGTGCATGCTTGTTTTCTTCGAACGCTTGCATGACTTGATCTTGCCATGTATATGGAGAATAAACTCCTTTATTCGTATATAGCTTATAAGGAAAACCTTCAGATTCTAGTAATTTTGCAAGCTTGTATACTTTATCGTTTTGTAAACAACGCGAGTTAATTACTTTTCCATCCACATAAACAATTGCCCCATTGCTCGCTCCAACTGGAAGAGATAGTTTATATTCTTCCAATAATTTTAAAGCATCCTCTTTTGCACGACCAGAACAAATCATGACTATATGACCAGCCTCTTTTGCAGTTTGGATAGCTTGTAAGTTCTCCTTGGAGATTTCAAGATTAGATGATAGTAGCGTACCATCCATATCTAATGCGATTAATTTCAAAATGACCACCTCTTTGCTTTTATTATACATAGTTATATAGAGGAAACATATAAACTTATCTTGGAAAGATCGTATTTTATCTTGCGTGAACCGTCAGTAAAAAGTTGATAGGCGCCATCTTATTACTTTGAATATGCACTTTAATTTGTAACAAAAATAGAGGTAGGTATGAGGGTGTTTCGTTATATGACTGTAATATTACAATAACATTACAAACGTCAACTTAGTAGAAAGTGCATTAAAACAGGGTTTTTAAGGGTGTTTATAAAAAAACGTAAAAAAAGTGTAATAAAATTTACGTAATTATATTGCAACGTAACAATAGTTATGTTACATTAATGTTACAAACGTTACGTTAACAACTTTAATGTAACGCTAACATAAAAACTATGAAATAAACATTTCTTAGAAATTACATATAGATAACTTATTAAAAAGGAGGATACATAAAATGAAAGAGCAAGTATTACAAGTAACAAAAGGTGACTTCGTAGGATCAGCAAGTGGAGCAGTAGTATTAACAGCATTAATCGTATTTCTATCAAGCGTATTAGTATAATAGAAGTTTTGTAATAAAAGAAAAAGAGAGGAGAATGCAAAATGAAAGAGCAAGTATTACAAGTAACAAAAGGTGACTTCGTAGGATCAGCAAGTGGAGCAGTAGTATTAACGGCATTAATCGTATTTCTATCAAGCGTATTAGTATAATAGAAGTTTTGTGATAAAAGAAAAAGAGAGGAGAATGCAAAATGAAAGAGCAAGTATTACAAGTAACAAAAGGTGACTTCGTAGGATCAGCAAGTGGAGCAGTAGTATTAACGGCATTAATCGTATTTCTATCAAGCGTATTAGTATAATAGAAGTTTTGTAACAAAAGAAAATAGAAGGGAGAATGAAAGATATGAAAGAGCAAGTATTACAAGTAACAAAAGGTGATTTCGTAGGATCAGCAAGTGGAGCAGTAGTATTAACGGCATTAATCGTATTTCTATCAAGTGTATTAGTATAATAGAAGTTTTAAATCATACAAAATGAAAGGAGAATGAGGAATATGAACAGTGAACAAGTGTTACAAGTAACAAAAACAGATTTATTAGGATCATTAGGTGGAGCGGTAGTATTAACATCATTTATTTTATTCCTTGCAAATGTATTAGTATGAGACATATAAATACAATCATTCAAAAAAAATAAAGACTCTAGCATATTAGTAAGTAGTTAATATGTTGGGGTCTTTTTTGTTTTCCTCTCCTATATACCTTCAAGTATGAATATTCCCTCCGTCATGTAAAGAGAAAAAAGTCGAATTTTATATGTAAGAAAAAAAGAGGAATTTGACAGAAAAGATAGAAAATTTTAAAGGTCAGAATTTGTTAGCTTGCTAACTAATTTCTATTAATTGATGTTGGAAGCGTTTTCGGTTGGTTTTAAGTATGAACCATTTAATCTATTTACAGGGGGATGAGGATTTTATGAAACAAAAATCTATGGATACGCTAGCTGCACAAATGGAGGACTTTTTTCCGGTACGTGATGTAGATCATTTGGAATTTTACGTAGGAAATGCAAAGCAATCAAGTTATTACCTCGCGAGAGCATTCGGGTTCAAAATTGTGGCTTACTCTGGATTAGAAACTGGTAACCGTGAAAAGGTATCTTATGTTCTTGTGCAAAAAAATATGCGTTTTGTTGTGTCTGGAGCTTTAAGTAGCGATAATCGTATCGCAGAATTTGTAAAGACACATGGTGATGGTGTAAAAGATGTTGCTTTACTTGTTGACGATGTTGACAAAGCATATTCGGAAGCTGTGAAACGTGGTGCCGTTGCAATTGCTCCACCTGTGGAATTAACAGACGAGAACGGTACACTGAAAAAAGCAGTTATTGGTACGTATGGTGATACAATTCACACGCTTGTAGAGCGTAAAAATTATAAAGGAACATTTATGCCAGGATTCCAACAAGTGGAGTTTAATATTCCATTTGAAGAGTCAGGTTTAATTGCTGTAGATCACGTAGTTGGTAATGTTGAGAAAATGGAAGAATGGGTTAGCTATTATGAGAATGTTATGGGCTTTAAACAAATGATTCATTTTGATGATGACGATATTAGTACAGAGTATTCAGCATTAATGTCGAAAGTTATGACAAATGGAAGTCGTATTAAGTTCCCTATTAACGAGCCAGCAGATGGAAAGAGAAAATCGCAAATTCAAGAATATCTAGAATTCTATAATGGAGCAGGTGTACAACATCTTGCTTTATTAACAAGCGATATCGTTAAAACAGTGGAAGCACTTCGTGAAAATGGCGTGGAGTTTTTAGATACACCTGATACTTATTATGATGAGTTAAGTGCGCGAGTTGGGAAAATTGATGAAGAAATTGATAGGTTAAAAGAATTAAAGATTTTAGTAGATCGCGATGAGGAAGGATACTTACTACAAATCTTTACGAAACCAATTGTAGATCGTCCAACTTTATTTATTGAAATTATTCAACGTAAAGGTTCTCGCGGATTTGGAGAAGGGAACTTTAAAGCATTATTTGAATCAATTGAAAGAGAACAGGAACGTCGCGGAAACTTATAAGATTTGTATCCACCAGCAAAAGTCTCTTTGCTGGTGGAAATTTCATTTTCATAGGGAGGAATCATGATGAAATTTGTTACATTTCGTCTTCCTTCGAAAGAAATGCGAGCTGGATGGCTTGAAGGTGACAAAGTAATTGATATGAATCTTGCTAGTGATGGAAAATTACCTTCTTCTATGTTCGCCTTTTTAGAGAAAGCGGATGAGTATGTAGAAGTATTGCGTAATATGGAGAATCCGGAAAAGGGTATATATTCCTTAGAGGAAGTGCAATTAGCGGCGGCAATTCCTAATCCGAGTAGTATTCGGGATTTTTACGCGTTTGAACAGCATGTAAAAACGGCCCGCGGCCGGAGAGGGCTAGAGGTTGTACCTGAATGGTACGATATCCCGGTTTTTTATTTTACGAACCATCGTGCTGTAATTGGTCCAGATGATTTTGTAATTGGTCCGAAGAAATCTAAAAAGCTTGATTATGAGTTAGAGATCGCTTGCGTAATTGGGAAAGAAGGAAGAAATATTTCTCGTGAGCAAGCAGAGGAATACATTTTTGGTTATTGTATTATGAACGACTGGAGTGCAAGGGACTTACAAGCAACAGAAATGAAGGTAGGACTTGGTCCAGCAAAAGGAAAAGATTTTGCAACTTCATTAGGAGCGCACCTTGTTACGAAAGAGGAATTGGATGTTTATCGTAACGGTGACCGTTATGAGTTAGAGATGACTGCTCATGTAAATGGAAAGCTATTATCAAAGGGGAACTTCCAAGATATTTACTATACATTTGCTGAAATGATTGAACGTGCTTCGGAAGACGTTACGTTATATCCAGGCGATGTGATTGGTTCTGGGACAGTAGGAACCGGTTGTGTTTTAGAACTGGGTACGGAAGAGTGGCTGCAAGATGGGGATGTTGTAGAACTTACGATTACTGGTTTAGGTACGTTACGTAATACAGTCAAAAAAGAAATGGAAGCAGGTGATGGGCATGTTTTATCGTCACATGGGGGAGCTACCTCATAAACGACATGTACAATTCCGTAAAAAAGATGGGTCGCTTTATCGCGAACAGGTAATGGGAACAAAAGGTTTTTCTGGTACGCAATCTATTTTGTACCATCATTATATGCCAACGGAAGTAGGTCATGCGGCATTATCTCATTCTTGTCAGTTGCAGTATGAAGAAGATGTAGCTCTTGCTCATCGTCATTTTCGCACGAAAGAAAATAAAAAAACTGGCGATGCAGTAAGCGGAAGGAATTTTATGCTTGGGAATGAGGATTTATTAATTGGAGTAGTGGCTCCAACAGAAAAAATGGACTATTTCTACCGTAATGGTGATGGTGATGAAATGTTATTTGTTCATTACGGAACAGGGAAAATTGAAACGATGTTTGGAACGATTCACTATCGAAAAGGTGATTATGTAACAATCCCAATTGGAACGATTTATCGTGTTATTCCAGATGAGGGAGAGACTAAGTTTCTTGTTGTAGAGGCAAATAGTCAAATCACAACGCCGCGTCGTTATCGGAATGAATATGGACAATTGTTAGAGCATAGTCCGTTTTGTGAGAGAGATATTCGTGGTCCTGAAAAATTAGAGACGTATGATCAAAAAGGTGAGTTTGTCGTAATGACAAAGTCGCGAGGCTATATGCATAAACATGTTTTAGGGCACCATCCGTTAGATGTTGTTGGTTGGGATGGCTATTTATATCCGTGGGTCTTTAATGTAGAGGACTTTGAACCAATCACAGGTCGTATTCATCAGCCACCTCCAGTACATCAAACGTTCGAAGGTCACAATTTCGTTATTTGTTCTTTTGTACCACGTTTATACGACTATCATCCAGAATCTATTCCGGCACCATATTATCATAGTAACGTGAATAGTGATGAAGTACTGTACTATGTAGAAGGAAACTTTATGAGCCGGAAAGGTGTGGAAGAAGGTTCTATTACACTTCATCCGAGCGGAATTCCTCATGGGCCGCATCCTGGGAAAACAGAGGGAAGTATAGGGAAGAAAGAAACACTTGAACTAGCTGTTATGATAGACACGTTCCGTCCGCTTCGTATTGTAAAGCAAGCACATGAAACAGAAGATGAAAAATATATGTATAGCTGGATTGAAGAAGGTTCACATACTGTGAAATAGGTAAAAAGAGGCATGCTCAATAAGTGAGCATGCCTCTTTTGTGGAATCGACATGTATAATAATACCAAAAAAATTACGGAAAGATATATAGAAACAATGATAAGGATATTGTATGTTCCGAAAGATTTCTACTTATTTCGACAAAAGTATTGACTGGGGAAAGTGCAATGAGTAAAATAAAAAAGCGAATTAAAAATTTTCAGAAAATTTAAAACTTGGAGGAGCATGCTATGAAGCAAATTTTTCAAAAGAAGCCTATTGCAAAGCTAATGCAAGAGAGTAAGCAAAAGACGTTAGCAAGAACATTGGGTGCATTGGATTTAACTATGCTTGGAATCGGGGCAATTGTTGGAACAGGTATTTTTGTTCTAACGGGCGTGGTAGCAGCAAAACATTCTGGACCAGCTATTATATTATCATTTGCGATAGCCGCGTTAGCCTGTGCCTTTGCTGCATTTTGTTATGCTGAATTCGCTTCTTCAGTTCCTGTCTCAGGCAGTGTGTATACGTACACATATGCGACGATGGGAGAGGTATTCGCATTTTTAATTGGATGGGACTTAATGCTTGAGTATTTACTCGCTACATCTGCTGTAGCAAACGGTTGGTCCGCTTATTTTCAATCTTTATTAAAGGGATTTGGGATCCATATTCCTACCATTCTCTCCTCGGCCCCTGGTACAGGAAAGGGTGGAATAATTGATTTGCCTGCGGTTCTAATTATTTTAGTAATGACAGTTCTTTTATCTAGAGGTGTTCGTGAAAGTGCACGAATAAATAACATTATGGTGTTTATTAAATTAGCGGTTGTTCTCATATTTATCTTTGCTGGTTTTAATTATGTAAAACCTGAAAATTGGACACCTTTTATGCCGTTTGGCTTAGATGGTGTAATGGCTGGAGCTGCTACAGTGTTTTTTGCATTCATAGGGTTTGATGCAGTTTCAACGGCAGCAGAAGAAGTGAAACGTCCACAACGTGATTTACCAATTGGCATTATTGCATCTTTATTAATTTGTACGGTTCTTTATATTGTTGTTTCACTTATTTTGACAGGAATTGTTCCATACGGACAGTTAAATATATCAGATCCAGTTGCTTTTGCACTTCAATTTATTGGACAAGATAGTTTAGCGGGAGTAATTTCAGTAGGAGCAATTACAGGAATCACAACAGTAATGTTAGTTATGATGTATGGGCAAGTACGTGTTTCGTATGCAATGAGTAGAGATGGATTATTGCCGAAGCGCCTTGCTAAAGTCCATCCGAAATTTAAAACACCATTTTTAAATACATGGACAACAGGAATTATTGCAGCACTTATTTCAGGATTAATAGATTTAAATGTGTTAGCGCATCTTGTAAATATGGGGACTTTATCAGCCTTTGCACTTGTAGCTGTTGCTGTTATTGTAATGAGAAGAACTCATCCGGATTTACCAAGAGCATTTAAGGCACCACTTGTACCATTTTTACCAGCATTAACGGTGATTTTTTGTTTATATTTAATGCTTCAGTTATCCGGAACTGCTTGGATTAGTTTTGGGGTATGGATGGTTATCGGTATTGCGGTTTACTTCTTATATAGCCGAAAACATAGTGCTTTAAATAATAGTAAAGACGAAGAAGATGCAGCGAATTTATAAGTTGAAAAATCCATTCTAATTCTGTTAGGATGGATTTTTTGTTCTGAAAATTTACATTTTTCTGATTGTGTATATAATATAATTGTTGGGGAACTGAGGGGGGAATGTATGAAAAATACGTGGCGTGAGTTAAGGGAGATGGACCGAAACATATGGATTCGGTTTATTGGCGAAACGTTAAATGGAATTGCAATGATGATGTTGATGCCTTTTTTTGCCCTATATTTAAAAGATAAGGTGGATTCGTTATTGGAAGTAGGGGTTATTATGGCACTTTCTCCGATTGCCGCAAGTTTCGGTTCTCTTCTTGGTGGGAGGATTGCTGATATATATGGAAGAAAGCCAATAATGATTTTTTCAATGGTGAGTAATGCTTTGTTCATGCTAGGTTTTTTATTTATAGAAGGATTTATTCCTTATGCTATTTTATCTATTTTTTTAGGGCTCAGTAATTCATTATTCCATCCCGCTGCATCAGCAATGGTTGCGGATGTAACAGCACCTGAAAAAAGAACAGAAGCATATGGTTTATTACGAATGGGGCACAATATAGGTGCTGCAATTGGCCCGATAATGGGTGCTTCAGTAGTTATGTTGTCGAAGAACCTTGTGTTTATTATTGCCTCGTCTACGATGTTATTTTATGCATTACTTGTATTCATTCTTATTCAAGAGACAATGCCAAAGAGTGCGACTAAAGAAGAGAATAAAGAAAAGGAATCAGAGGCGGTTTGGAAAATTGTAATGAGAGATAAGGCACTAATGATTTATTTGTTAGCAGGTATCATTATTTCAATGGGATTTTCTCAAACAGAGGGCATGTTGCCGCTGCACTTTGATAATGAAATGAAAGGCATTTTTGGAACTAACAATCCATATCCATATTTAATGGCTTTAAATGGACTATTAGTTGTGTTGTTCCAATTTCAAATTTCAAAATGGGCCACAGATAAACCTGTCGGAAAGACGATGTTATATGGTGCATGTTTGTTCGGTGTTGGTTTGTTCTTTATAGGATGGTTACCGAAGTGGTTTGGAGAATTTGATGCAAATGCTACGATTATTTTAATAACGTTGCTGTTCGTTTATGCCATATATACGTTAGGTGAGATGATTATGTCGCCTGTACAGATGACGTTTGTAGCGAATTTGGCCCCTGAGCACTTGAGAGGGACTTATATGGGAGCTGCCAGTTTGCAGTGGATTACAGGAGGCGCATTCGGTCCACTTCTTGGCGGTTTTTTATTGGATCGATTACTTGGCCACTTTCTATTTACAATTTTAGCTGTAGGATGTGTAGTTGCAGGTATTGTATATGTTTCTTTAGATCGTCTCGTTGAGCAAAGGCAAAAAGGCACACTGACCAAACAGTCTTCTTAATGAGTAGATGACATACACAAAAAGGGGAGATTTCTACATATTTTAGGTACATAACTAGATTGGATTACAATTTTATCCCGCTATTTATGGGCAGTAAGACTTCCACCTTAAAATTCGGCGGGAGATAACTGTCCGATTGGTGCGGGCTGATAATTAGTGGGGATGGCCCCTCGTTAATTAAAGTTTCACTGTATTTTAGAATTTAATTTTGTATATTTATGAAGAAAGTTAAGTAGAAAAAGTATAGAAAACCAATAAGTGGTGTCATTTAATTATTTGTGGAAGTTACATTTTATTTCAAATAGGAACTACCTATTTTTATAAAAAGTGCTAAAATAGAAAAATGAAAACAATTGGTTAGGGTGATTTCAGTGACAAAAATTAAATTAGGTTTATTATATGGTGGAAAATCAGCTGAGCATCAAGTTTCGCTACAAACGGCTCTTGCTGCTATTAAAGCATTAAATCAAGATAAATTCGAGATTCATCCAATTTATATTACAGAACAAGGTCAATGGGTGCGCGGTGAGCGTATTGAAGGTGAAGTAACAGATGTTGAAGTTCTAAAAATGAGCGGCGCAGAAAATGCGATTTCTCCGTTATCATTAAGCACAGAAATCATTCCATCTGCAGCTTCTGAGGAAAACGCTATCGACGTTATTTTCCCATTATTACATGGACCAAATGGTGAAGATGGAACGGTTCAAGGATTATTAGAATTAATGAACATTCCTTATGTAGGAAATGGTGTTCTAGCATCTGCTGCTGGTATGGATAAAGTTGTTATGAAAAACATCTTCGCAGAAGCTGGATTGAAACAAGCGAAGTATGCATCGTTTATTCGTAGTGCATGGGAAAAAGATCGTGAAACAGCATATGAAAAAGTAGAAGAAGTTTTAGGATATCCTTGCTTCGTAAAACCAGCAAACCTTGGTTCAAGTGTTGGTATTAATAAGTGTAAAAATCGTGAAGAGCTTGAGAATGCATTTGAAGAGGCGTTCCAATTTGACCGCAAAATTATTGTAGAAGAAAATATAGTTGGACGTGAAGTAGAAGTTGGTGTATTAGGTAATGATGAACCGAAATGTTCAGTTGTAGGTGAAATCGTACCGAAAAAGGACTTCTATGATTATAAGTCGAAATATATCGATGGTGATACAGCATTAATCATTCCGGCTGAAATGACAGAAGAAGAGTCTAATGTCATTAAGCGAGATGCGATTATTGCATTCCAATCTTTAGATAGTGCTGGCTTAACAAGAGCTGATTTCTTCTTAACGAAAGACGGAGAAGTATATATTAACGAAGTGAATACGATGCCAGGGTTTACGCCGTTTAGTATGTTCCCTCTACTATGGCAACATACTGGATTACCGTATCCGGAATTAATTGAAGAGCTAATTCGTTTAGCGATTGAGCGTCACGAAGAAAAACAAAAAATTAAATATACAATCTAACAAAAAAGGAGGAAGCACTATTCGCAGGAATAGTGCTTCCTCTATGTAAGGAGTGTTCTCATGATAAATCGAACGTTAAAACAAGTAGAACAGATGGTAAATGGTACGGGATTAGCAGAGCAATATGAGGGAATTACTATACAAGGAGTCTCTATTGATACGAGAAAAATTGAAAATGGAAACTTATATGTTCCGATTCAAGGTGAACGTTTCGATGGACATGCTTTTGTAGATAAAGCCGTTGAAAATGGAGCTGTGGCGACATTATGGATGAAAGATGTAGCAAATCCACCTGAGAATCTTCCCGTTATTTTTGTGGAAGACACGTTATCAGCATTACAAATGTTAGCGAAAAACTATCGCAATCAATTGGATGTGAAAGTTATTGGTGTGACAGGGAGTAACGGTAAAACATCTACAAAAGATATTGTAACAAGTCTTCTTGCGACTAAATTCAAAGTTCAAAAAACAGAAGGAAACTTTAATAACCATATTGGGTTACCTCTTACTATTTTAAACTTAGAAGAAAATACAGAAGTAGCTGTATTAGAGATGGGTATGTCCAGCCGAGGGGAAATTGAATTCTTATCTAAGTTAGCACGTCCAAATGCAGCTATCATTACGAACATTGGTGAGGCACATTTAATGGACTTAGGCTCTCGTGAAGCAATTGCTGAAGCGAAATTAGAAATTGTGACAGGATTACAAGAAGGTGGAGTATTCGTATATAACGGAGATGAGCCATTATTAACAAATCGTGTTCCTGAAATGAATTTAATAGCTGAAACAGTTACGTTTGGTGATGCTAGAGCAAATGATTACTATCCAACGACTGTAACATTACAGGCAACTGGGACACATTTTAAAATGAATAGAGAGGAAAATATTTCATTCTACTTACCAGTATTAGGAAAACACAACGTGTACAATACGCTTGCTTCAATGGCAATTGCGAAATATTTTGGTGTAACGTGGGAAGAGATGAAAGAAGGTTTAGTAACACTTCAAATGACAGGCATGCGTATGGAAATTGTAAAAACAAATAGTGGTTTAACAATTATCAATGATGCTTATAATGCAAGTCCAACGGCTATGGAAGCAGCGTTCCACCTAATGAATGGTTTAGATGGATTTGCTAAAAAAATTGTTGTACTTGGTGATATGCTAGAACTTGGTGATCAAGAAGTACAATTCCATTATGAGGTAGGTAAATTAATCGATCCAGCAAAAATCTCATATGTGTTCACATATGGTAAATTAGGGGCTCAAATTGCTGAAGGAGCGAAAATTAATTTCCCTATTGAGCGTGTAAAAGCGTATGATAATAAAGAGGAGCTAGTAAAAGAGTTACAAGCAGTAGTTGATGTGAAAGATGTTGTATTAATAAAAGCATCTCGCGGCATGAAATTGGAAGAAGTAATTACGATGTTGAAATAATTGGTGTATATAAATAGGGATGATAGATGCGAAAATAGAAGAAACTTATAATAAGCGCTTACAGTAAATATAAAAAAATAAAAGTGAAGAAAAAAACTCTGAATATGAAAATAAGGTAACAGTTGGGTTTGCTTTTTGCACATACAAAACTTATAATTGATAAAGTGTAATAACGTTTAGAAGTATTTTCGCGAAGAATATACGCCCGTTTATATACGTGAGCATTCAGGAAAAGGGCTTTTCCGCAAATTCGGAAAACGCCTTTTTTTAAATGATAAGTATAGGATAGAAAAGGAGAAGTAACATTGACAACATTTCGAGAATTAGGATTAAGTGAGTCTTTACTACAATCTGTTGAAAGTATGGGCTTTGAAGAGGCTACGCCGATTCAAGCTGAAACAATTCCACATGCATTGCAAGGTAAGGATATTATTGGGCAAGCGCAAACAGGTACAGGGAAAACAGCAGCATTCGGATTACCACTATTAGATAAAGTGGATACAAATAAAGAAGCAGTTCAAGGTATTGTTATCGCGCCAACGCGTGAATTAGCAATTCAAGTTGGAGAAGAGCTGTACAAAATTGGTAAACATAAACGCGTTCGTATTTTACCAATCTATGGTGGTCAAGATATTAACCGCCAAATTCGTGCTCTAAAAAAACACCCACACATTATTGTTGGTACGCCGGGTCGTATTTTAGATCATATTAACCGTAAAACACTTCGCTTACAAAACGTAGAGACAGTTGTTCTTGATGAAGCGGATGAAATGTTAAACATGGGCTTCATTGAAGATATTGAAGCGATTTTAACAGATGTGCCAGATACACATCAAACATTATTATTCTCAGCGACAATGCCAGATCCAATCCGTCGTATTGCTGAGCGTTTCATGACTGAGCCTCAACACATTAAAGTAAAAGCAAAAGAAGTAACAATGCCAAACATTCAGCAGTTCTATTTAGAAGTGCAAGAAAAGAAAAAGTTTGACGTGTTAACACGCTTATTAGATATTCAATCTCCAGAGCTTGCAATCGTATTCGGTCGTACAAAGCGTCGTGTTGATGAATTATCAGAAGCATTAAACTTACGTGGTTATGCAGCAGAAGGTATTCACGGTGACTTAACACAAGCGAAGCGTATGTCTGTATTACGTAAATTTAAAGAAGGTGCTATTGAAGTTCTTGTTGCAACAGACGTTGCTGCACGTGGTCTTGATATTTCAGGCGTAACACATGTATATAACTTCGATATCCCACAAGATCCAGAATCATACGTTCACCGTATCGGTCGTACTGGCCGTGCAGGTAAAAAAGGTATTGCAATGTTATTTGTAACACCACGTGAATCAGGACAATTAAAAAATATCGAGCGCACTACAAAACGTAAAGTTGATCGTATGGAAGCACCGACACTTGACGAGGCATTAGAAGGTCAACAACGTTTAATCGCTGAAAAACTTCAAAGCACAATTGAAAATGATAATTTATCATACTACAAGCGTATTGCAGAAGAAATGTTAGAAGAGAATGATTCTGTAACAGTAGTAGCTGCTGCTTTAAAAATGATGACAAAAGAGCCAGATACAACTCCAATCGCTTTAACGTCAGAACCACCAGTTGTTTCAAGAGGTGGCGGTTCTAAAAAACGCGGCGGTAACGGAGGCGGATACCGTGATGGTAACCGTAATCGTAGTCGTGACGGACGCGGCGGTGGCGATGGTCGTAACCGCGATCGCAATCGTGATGGTGGTAGCCGTGGTGGCGATGGCCGTAACCGTGATCGCAATCGTGATGGTGGTAGCCGTGGTCGTAAAGGTGAAGGTCAAGGTCGCCCTGGATCTTCAAATGGACGTGGCGAAAGAAAACATCATAGCCGTCCACAAGCTTAATAAAAAAGAGAATGCCCTTTGCTGGCATTCTCTTTTTTTATTTCTATAATTGTACATACTACATAATAACTTGTGTAGAAAAGAGGTGCTACATGCTTGTAAGACTTGGATATGTTGCGATGAGTGTACATTTAAAGAATGCATCTCCATC
The DNA here is from genome assembly GCF_008042305.1 of Bacillus sp. AY18-3. NCBI lineage: Bacteria > Bacillati > Bacillota > Bacilli > Caryophanales > Bacillaceae > Bacillus > Bacillus sp. AY18-3. Next base: position 83,387 of record NZ_QKQR01000005.1, read on the forward strand.
TCAAACGATGACATATGCGCAGTTTCAACGAATTGGTGATCGAGAGGCTGCAATTCGTAAACTCGAAAGAATTGCTAATTCGAATTTAGAAAATTGTTTACGGTTATTAAAGCATAATAAAGGGCATGACATATCTTTCTTTCGGCTTAGTTCCAAGCTTGTTCCTTTAGCGAATCATGAGGAGTTGTTAGAGTGGAACTATATTCGCCCCTTAAAAGAAAATTTAAAAGTACTAGGTGATTACGCTATTCGAATGAATATGCGTATTGATTTTCATCCAGATCATTTCGTTGTGCTGAATTCACCTGAAGAGAATATTTTTAAACAATCTGTAAAGACATTGCAGATGCATAAAAAATTATTAAAAGGTATGGGGATTGAACATAAGCAACGATGCGTATTACATGTGGGTGGAGGTTATAAAGATAAGGAACTCGCATTAGAACGCTTTATAGAAAATTGGTCAAGTGTTCCAAGAAGTATCCAAGAGATGGTCATATTAGAAAATGATGATACGACCTTTTCTTTAGAAGAAACATTGTATTTAGGTGAAAAATTAGATATTCCAGTCGTGTTTGATTTGCATCACCATATGATGAATAATGATCGAGAAGATTGGCATGAAGATTGGGCGCGTGTTGTACATACGTGGGAATCGTCTTTGTTACCAGTGAAAATGCACATTTCTAGTCCTAGAGAGGGAAAAGACCCGAGAGCGCATGCGGACTTTATTGATGTAGATACTTTTTTATCTTTTTTAAAAAAGATAAAGGGAAGTGTTCCGCAAATTGATTGTATGATTGAAGCGAAGAAGAAGGATGAGTCTTTATTTCAACTAATGAGAGATTTAAGTAAACAAACAGATGTAGAAATTGTCGATGGTGCGAGCTTTTATATTAAATAAGCTCTGCACCATCGAATTTTTTTGTTAATAAAGGAGTGCAAATACCACCAATAATCAATCCTGTTAAATGGCTTATAGGGTTAGCGGAGGGATTGAAGAAAGTGAATAGTAGTAATATACATATCATGATTGAAAAAATAGCAATGTCTCTTGGATTGGAAGAACGATATCGACTATACAATAGAAATAATTGTGCACCTAGCAATCCGAAAATACCACCAGATGCCCCGGCATGAATATATTCAAGAGGCATAATGAGATAAGAAGAAATATTTCCAAGAATTCCAGAAAGGAAAAAAATAATGATGAAAGAAAAGTGCCCTAGTTGTTTTTCAATAGAAGAGCCAAGCACAAATAAACAAATACTATTAGAAAGGAAATGTTGTAAGTCTACATGTACAAGTAAGGAAGTTATGAGACGCCACCATTCTCCTTTAGCGATATATTCATTGTAGGATGCCATGGGAAAGAGAAGAAAGTCGCCTAACATAATCATGACTAATTGTATGAGAAGTAAAGCGATGACGATTGGTTGTAAGGAAATGCGGGCAGAAGGTATTAGCATGTTGTGAGTATCACTCCTTTTGCATCAGAAAGATTCTCTGTTATTCTTACAATATGAAAAAAGAAAGCTAAATAGAAGAAGGGGATTTTGAAATGATTATAGGGATTGGAATCGATATTATTGAATTGAATCGAATTGAAAAAATGCTAGATGGAAAACTTAAATTTATGGAGCGTATTTTAACTGAAAGTGAACGTAATGTTGCTAAGGAGCTGAAGGGAAGTCGCCTTACAGAGTTTGTAGCTGGAAGATTTGCAGCGAAAGAGGCGTATTCAAAAGCGGTAGGAACTGGTATTGGAAAAGAAGTAAGTTTTTTAGATATTGAAGTAAGGAATGATGATAGAGGTAAGCCGATTCTCGTTACAAGTACAGAGTATATTGTTCATTTATCAATTAGTCATAGTAAGGAATTTGCTGTTGCTCAAGTTGTTTTAGAAAGCTCGTCACGCTAGTCTGCATATTTTATATCTTTGTCTCATATATTTGATGTAGCGATAAGGAAGGTACATCTTCCATTCATTTATAGGGGCAAAGGGGCTGAAGTGATGAAAAGGCGTCTGTTTTTAGTTCTTGTCGGTTTATTAACCGTTTTTGTGTTGGCGGGTTGTATGGAAAAGAAACAAGATGATGTTGTGAGAGATTTAGAGGCGAAAGTAAAAGGGATGAAAAGTTATCAAGCTGAAGCAAAATTATCTATTAAAACAGGGAATGAGCCTCAGGAGTACAAGGTAGAAATATGGCATAAGGAACCTTCTTTTTATCGTGTGAATTTGCAGAATGCGAAAAAAGATCAAAGCCAAATTATTTTAAGAAATGAAGAAGGGGTATTTGTATTAACGCCAGCACTTAATAAGAGTTTCCGTTTCCAAAGTGATTGGCCGCAAAATAGTAGCCAGGCTTATTTATATGAATCCCTTGTGAGAGATATTTTGCAGGATAAGAAAAACCTTACTTTTGAAAAAACAGATAAGTATTATATTTTTAAAACAAAAACAAACTATCAACATCAAAACATGTTGCCGAAACAAGAGATTACATTGAAGAAAAGTGATTTAACACCAGTTTCGGTGAAGTTAATGGATAATGATCAAAATGTTCTTGTGAAAGTAGATTTCTCAAAAGTGAAATTTGATGCGAAATTTGATAAAGGTGCATTTGATACGAAACAAAATATGTCTAGAGCGCAAGTAGATGTTCAAACAACAGCGAAAGAAGACAAACCATTTGCTATTTTGTATCCGCGTGATACGCCGCAAGGTATGGTTTTGAAAGATGAAAAAGAGTTAAAGACAGACAGTGGCAAGCGTGCGATACTCACATACACTGGAAGTAAGAAATCCTTTACTTTGATACAAGAAAAGGCAAAAGTTGCAGAGGCTTCGTCAGCGATAAGTGTGAGCGGAGAATTGGTTGATCTTGGCTTTACAATTGGGGCATTGACGAAAGATTCTTTAACGTGGTCGCATAACGGAGTAGAATATATGCTCGTGTCTAAAGGTTTAGAGCCGAAGGAGCTATTAATGGTTGCTCGTTCAGTTACAGAAAAGCAAGTGAAGTAAACTTCTTAGACGTGGTGATATATGTGCACCACGTCTTTTCTTAGTTTGAAGGGTGGATTTCATAAAAGAAGCATATAAAAGAATAAGCTTCGCATATCGTGTATAAGGAAGTGTATTTATGGAAGAAGCACCATTTTACCGTGACACTTGGGTGGAAGTGGATTTAGATGCGATCTATAACAATATTACACACATTAAAGATTTCATTCCAAGTGATGTAGAGATTTTTGCTGTAGTCAAGGCGAATGCATATGGACACGATTATGTACCGGTAGCTAAAACGGCATTAGAAGCAGGGGCGACAAGGTTAGCGGTTGCCTTTTTAGATGAAGCTCTAGTGCTTCGAAGGGCTGGTATTACTGTGCCGATTTTAGTGTTAGGTCCTTCCCCGCCTCGTGATGTCAATGTAGCTGCTGAAAATGATGTAGCATTAACTGTTTTTCAAAAAGAATGGGTGGATGAAGCGATCAAACTTTGGGATGGTTCATCTACAATGAAATACCATATTAATTTCGATAGTGGTATGGGGAGAATTGGAATACGCGAACGGAAAGAATTAAAAGGGTTTTTAAAAAGTTTAGAAGGTGCGCCATTTTTAGAACTAGAAGGAGTTTATACACATTTTGCAACAGCGGATGAGGTGGAGACTTCTTACTTTGATAAGCAATATAACACATTTTTGCAGCAGTTAAGTTGGTTGAAAGAGTTTGGAGTGGATCCTAAGTTTGTCCATACAGCTAATAGTGCTGCAACGCTACGTTTTCAAGGGATTACATTTAATGCAGTACGAATTGGCATTGCGATGTATGGGTTATCCCCGTCTGTAGAAATACGCCCTTTTTTACCGTTTAAATTAGAACCAGCGCTATCACTGCATACGAAAGTTGCTCATATTAAACAGGTGATTAAAGGGGATGGGATTAGTTATAACGTCACTTACCGAACGAAAACGGAAGAATGGATTGCAACTGTTGCGATTGGATATGCAGATGGATGGCTTAGAAGATTACAAGGATTCGAAGTGCTTATAAATGGTAAAAGGGTACCGATTGTAGGTCGAGTAACAATGGATCAATTCATGATACACCTTCCTTGTGAAGTGCCGCTTGGTACGAAAGTTACACTCATTGGAAAACAAGGTGATGAGTATATTAGTGCTACTGAGGTTGCTGAATATTCTGGGACTATTAATTATGAAATTATTGCAACGATAAGCTTCCGTGTGCCGAGAATATTCATACGGCACGGCAAGGTTGTAGAAGTAATCAATTATTTGAACAATATATAGAAGGTAGTATGGTTTGCTTCTTGTCATTTGAGAGGACTGTTCATTGGTTAAGAATAAGCTCATTTTTGATGAGAAGCTTTTTACTTATCATTACTTTTAACATAATTTAACGTGAATTTTGCTGGGAAACTCTTTCGTTTCTTGTTTGTAATAAGATAAAAATAAAAGAATATGAATGTTTTGTTTGTGAATTGGAAAACATAAGCAAGGAATAAGGAAGTCTTTGCAACAGGCTCCATACAATGGTATTATTACAATAGGTGTCATATATATATTTGGGTGTGTAGTTGACGGTGGAGGTGTATTTTTGTGTCCGAATCAAGTGTAACTACTGAAATCGTGGTTCGGTTGCCAAAGCAAATGGTAACGGAATTGGACGGAATTGGAAAACAAGAGAATAAGAATCGCCATGAACTAATTTGCCAGGCAACACAACTGTTATTGCGTCAACATAAGACGAAGAAACGCTACCAACATGAATCAATGCGACGTGGGTACATTGAAATGGGAAAAATTAATCTTGGTATTGCATCGGAAGCTTTCTTAGCAGAGTATGAAGCAGCTCATACAGTAGAACGCTTAGTTAGCGGGGGGTAATATTTTGATTGTAAAACGCGGCGACGTGTATTTTGCAGACCTTTCCCCAGTTGTTGGTTCTGAGCAAGGAGGCGTTCGTCCGGTTCTTGTCATTCAAAATGACATCGGAAATCGTTTTAGTCCAACGGTGATTGTAGCGGCTATTACTGCACAGATTCAAAAAGCTAAATTACCCACTCATGTGGAAATTGATGCGAAAAAGTACGGTTTTGAGAGAGATTCTGTTATTTTACTTGAGCAGATTCGAACAATCGATAAGCAGCGCTTAACGGACAAAATCACTCACTTAGATGAAGTGATGATGATTCGTGTAGATGAAGCGCTACAAATTAGTTTAGGACTAATAGATTTTTAAATCGGCAGTTTAAGTTGCTCTCTTTACAGGGCAACTTTTTTTTATTATAGAGGAGGTTACGGTTGTATATGGAAATGGTAGATAATCGACAAGCGTTAATGAAAATGTTAGTGAAGGAATTAGGCTTTACCGAAAAGCAAGTTCGTCATGTTATTCAATTAACAGAAGAAGGTAACACAGTTCCATTTATTGCTCGTTACCGAAAAGAATGGACAGGCTCTTTAGATGAAGTGCAAATTCGTACCATTTTAGAGAGATGGCAATATATGATGCAGCTTGAAGATAGGAAAGAAGAGGTTCTTCGTCTTATTGATGAGAAGGGGAAACTGACAGGAGAGTTACGTCAGCAAATTGTTAAAGCTGTAAAGTTGCAAGAAGTAGAAGATTTATATCGTCCATATAAAGAGAAAAGAAGAACGAAAGCAACGATTGCAAAAGAAAAAGGACTAGAGCCGTTAGCTGAATGGTTATTGTTATATAAGAAAGAAGATCCAAATCAGAAGGCAGTGGAGTTTATTAACGCAGAGAAAGAAGTGCAATCTGCAGAAGAAGCATTACAAGGTGCCCAAGACATTATTGCAGAAATCGTTTCAGATGAAGCAGCTTATCGTAGTTGGATTCGGAATGTTACTTTTAGAAAAGGTGTTATGTCTTCGTCCGTAAAAGATGAAGAGAAAGATGAAAAGAATATATATGAAATGTATTACAGTTATGAAGAACCGTTGCAGAAAGTAGTACCGCATCGTGTATTAGCGATGAATCGCGGTGAGAAAGAAGATATATTGAGAGTTTCTGTTGTTCCACCAGTAGATGAGATAGTAACTTTCTTATATAAGAGAGTAATTCGTGATAACGATTCTAAAAGTGCACATTATGTAAAGTTAGCAATTGAGGATGGTTATAAACGATTAATTCAATCCTCCATTGAAAGAGAGATTCGAAAAGAATTAACAGAAACAGCTGAGGAACAAGCGATACATATTTTTTCTGAGAACTTACGTAATTTGTTATTACAACCTCCAATGAAAGGAAAGGTTGTGTTAGCTTTAGATCCTGCATATAGAACGGGTTGTAAATTAGCTGTTGTAGATGATACTGGGAAGGTTCTATATATTGATGTTATTTATCCGCATCCACCTGTTCGTAAATATGAAGATGCAAAAACGAAAGTTCTTTCTATTATAGATAAATATCAAGTTGAAATGATTGCGATTGGGAATGGTACAGCTTCTAGAGAATCGGAAGAATTTATAGTTGATGTATTACAAAATGTGAAACAAGAAGTCTTCTATATTATTGTGAACGAAGCTGGTGCGAGTGTGTATTCGGCCTCCGATTTAGCTCGTGAGGAATTTCCGAATTTACAGGTTGAAGAAAGAAGTGCTGTTTCTATTGGGAGACGTCTGCAAGATCCACTTGCTGAACTTGTGAAGATTGATCCTAAATCAGTTGGGGTTGGACAATACCAACATGATGTATCTCAAAAGAGGTTGAATGAATCATTAACATTTGTAGTAGAGACGGCAGTTAACCAAGTCGGTGTGAATGTAAATACAGCTTCAGTTGCGTTATTGCAATATGTTTCGGGTTTATCGAAAACTGTTGCGAAAAATATTGTGGCAAAGCGTGAAGAAGAAGGGAAATTTACAAAACGAACAGACTTAAAGAAAATACCGCGTCTAGGTGCGAAGACATATGAACAATGCATAGGTTTCTTACGTATATTAGAAGGGGCAAATCCGTTAGATCGAACGGGTATTCATCCAGAACAATATAAAAATGTTGAATTGTTATTGAAGAGTCTAGGGTTATCAAAAGATGACGTAGGGCAATTGCAATTACAAAAGAGCTTAGAAGAAGTGGAGATTTCTAAGTTATCGCAAGAAACGGGAGTTGGGGAGCCAACATTAGTTGATATTATAGATGCGCTCATTAGTCCAGAGCGAGACATGAGGGATGAGTTGCCTAAACCGCTTCTGAAAAAAGGGATTTTGAAATTAGAAGATTTAAAACGTGGTATGGAACTGGAAGGAACAGTTCGTAACGTTGTTGATTTTGGTGCTTTTGTTGATGTAGGTGTAAAACAAGATGGTTTAGTACATATTTCTAAACTAAGCAAACAGTATGTGAAGCATCCGTTAGATATTGTATCTGTCGGACAAATCGTCAAGGTATGGGTAGATGATATTGATACGAAAAAAGGTCGCGTTGCACTATCCATGTTGCCGATTGAATAGTAAGAGAAGAGAGCAGATGAAACTGCTCTTTTTTTATGGGATAAAACGTGTAATGGATTATGAGCTTTGATGTATTTTGCTATAATAAAACCAGCATTCATTTAGTAATTTAATTTGATACCGGTTTTTTTCAAAATATGCGCGTTGCATTTGTTTTTTTAGCCACGTAGGCATAGGAATCCCTCCTTGTTTAATCCTACTCTCAAAAATGTAAGGTACTATTGATGAGAGGTTGGTGAGTGGATTTCTATTCATGCTATATTTTTAGAAACCACGCTTCTTGAATGAGGATGGGTATATGTACTATTTAATATATGTATAAGGGAGGAGAAAAGTGTAAAAATATTTTTTAGTTTAGGAGGAATGAGAGTGGATGAGCAAGAAATACAGCGTCTGGTGGAAGAAGTATCACTACAATACTTCGGAATGCCATTTTTACATAGAGCTATGTTCAATAGTAGGTTGCGTACAACTGGTGGACGTTATCTATTGAATACACACAATATTGAACTGAATTATCGATATTACGAAATGTATGGGAAAGAAGAGTTAGTCGGAATCATTAAACATGAGCTTTGTCATTATCACTTACATATTACAGGAAGGGGCTATAAGCACCGGGATAGAGATTTTCGTGAATTGTTAAAAGAAGTTGATGCGCCACGCTTCTGTAAACGAATAATTAATGAAGAGAAGGAAAAAAAGGTTTATACGTATGAATGTATGGGTTGTTTGCTTCAATATGTAAGAAGACGTCAAATAAATACAAAAAGATATGTCTGCGGAAAGTGTAAAGGGAAACTGAACCTGATAAAGAAAACATCTTGACAGTGAAAACGCAATCCAGTATATTATAAACATGTCACGTTTGTACAAGATGTTGAGAAAAAACATCTTGACTTACGATAAGAAATTTTATAAGATACAAATTGTCTTTATTATTCCGCAGTAGCTCAGTGGTAGAGCTATCGGCTGTTAACCGATCGGTCGTAGGTTCGAGTCCTACCTGCGGAGCCATACAGAGAAGTACCCAAGTGGCTCAAGGGGCTCCCCTGCTAAGGGAGTAGATCGCTAACGCGGTGCGAGGGTTCGAATCCCTTCTTCTCTGCCATACATACTGGCCCGTTGGTCAAGTGGTTAAGACACCGCCCTTTCACGGCGGTAACACGGGTTCGAATCCCGTACGGGTCACCACTTCGGAGGATTAGCTCAGCTGGGAGAGCACCTGCCTTACAAGCAGGGGGTCGGCGGTTCGATCCCGTCATCCTCCACCATATAAATTATATAAATAGTATCATCGCGGGGTGGAGCAGCACGGTAGCTCGTCGGGCTCATAACCCGAAGGTCGCAGGTTCAAATCCTGTCCCCGCAACCAAATGGTCCCGTGGTGTAGTGGTTAACATGCCTGCCTGTCACGCAGGAGATCGCCGGTTCGACCCCGGTCGGGACCGCCATTTTAACTTCTGCTATTTGGCAGTTGTTTTTTATTGGACATTATGTTACAATAACATTTGTCTTTGAAAAGAAGATAAATATTTCGATGGGCTATAGCCAAGCGGTAAGGCAACGGACTTTGACTCCGTCATGCGCTGGTTCGAATCCAGCTAGCCCAGCCATTTACGAGCCATTAGCTCAGTTGGTAGAGCATCTGACTTTTAATCAGAGGGTCGAAGGTTCGAATCCTTCATGGCTCACTTTTGTTTTTTCCGCGCGGTCGTGGCGGAACGGCAGACGCGCTAGGTTGAGGGCCTAGTGGGGGAAACCCCGTGGAGGTTCAAGTCCTCTCGGCCGCATCAAAAAATCTTTTTAAAAAAGTACTTGCATTTGAAAATGTAGTATGATAAGATAATTGAGTCGCCAAAATACAACGACGAAAAAACATCATGAATAAGCGCCCGTAGCTCAATTGGATAGAGCGTTTGACTACGGATCAAGAGGTTAGGGGTTCGACTCCTCTCGGGCGCGCCATAACGGGAAGTGGCTCAGCTTGGTAGAGCACCTGGTTTGGGACCAGGGGGTCGCAGGTTCAAATCCTGTCTTCCCGACCACGCGGGTGTAGTTTAGTGGTAAAACAAGAGCCTTCCAAGCTCTGGTCGAGAGTTCGATTCTCTTCACCCGCTTTTAGTTCTTTGAAAACTGAAC
>NZ_QKQR01000050.1:0-10715 GCF_008042305.1 Bacillus sp. AY18-3
ATTCGATAACTATAAAAAATATAAAAAAACCTGTATGAGATTCATACAGGTTACACTAATTTAATGGGTAAATTTTTTAATTCTTTAGGTTTTCTTATAAACATAGTTTGTAGTGTTTGATTAATATTGTCACGATCCCCACAAAGAATTACATTAGGATTTATGTACAATGCATACATTCTAGCATTAATTCCGTCTCTACCAGATTCAAAACGTCCAATGAGGCCTTTTTCAATTAATTGCTTTACTAATCTACTAACTGTATTTTTACTAGATCCTATTTTATCTGCAATTTCTGTTTGAGTCATAGGTAATTGTTCTTTTGCATTAATATCATGAACAATACAATTAGAACGGAAACCTATAAACCCAATGATTTTGTTTAAAAACATAATTTCTTCGTTTTTCAAATAATTATTTTGAATGAGATATAACCAATTCTCTTGAATGATTTGAGCAAATTTAGCTTTGTTTTTTATCTTCCGTTCAGGTACTAATTTCATTCCATGCGAATTAGCTTTTGCTTGAAGTTCATTTGCTATGTACATCTCTTCTTCTGACAAGATCTTTGAATTCTCGATATCTCTCAATCTTGCATTTCTTTCAGCTTGTTCTAAATTGACGAGCTTTGACATAATCTTTCTCCTCTTTTCTAAGATTTTCAACTAGAGAAGAGGAACATTTTATGCTATGATTCTTATAGAATTTAAAAATAAATATATACAATAAAAACCCCTCTTTTCTAATTGTTTGTTTGGTCACTTTCAATTATAACATGAGGGGATTTTTTTTTATAAAACAAAAAACTTCAAATTACTTTATTAATTCTTGTACCGCAGGATCTTCATGCTCTTCTGATCTCTGAGAAGTCATTCCATCAAAATGTCTTGTATAATCCCTATCTAATATAGATAAAGAAGCTCTTATAATACCAACAGGTACAAACTTGTTAAGATCTCCTACTGGTGGATATTTCATTTCATATACTTTAAAAGCTTCAGAAGTTCGGTTAATTGCATTATCTAATTCTGAAAGTGTAGTATACCCATTTTGCAACAACTCATCTAATAATTCTGAAATTAACTTCGCAGAAGTATTATTATTATCATTAAATTTTTGATTTAAATATGATTTTAAGGTATCAAAATCTATTTTCTCATTATTTATTCGATTATTACCATCATTAGATAGCATATTTTTCACTTCTTTTTCTTTAACTAGTTGTGATTCATGACTAGCATTAACAAACATTTCAAAATGAGTATCCGCTACATAAAAAAGACCACTTAAAGCATGAAAATCTCGCTTTAATTCAGAAGGAACATCATTTTCACTCTTATAATCAAGATAATGAGAAATATTAGCCCACGCATCCATAGATATAGTTCTAACCTGAATTTCAAACTTTAAATGCTTAATATGATCATATCTAGGTCCACAATACTCATCCTTTAACATGGCAATAAAATGAACTGACATATAACCAAACGAACTAACATTATCACCATAAACTTTATTATCTTCAGAAATAATAGTAAAAGAATCTTGTATACAAGTTTTAATTTTATCTATATCAGATAAAAATAAACAAACAACTCTTGTTCCTATAATATCAGTAATTTCTTCAAATGGATTACTAGTTTGTTTTCTCTCTATTTTTTCAAAAAAAGAATCAAATTCCTTAATTCTAGAAAGAATACTATGAATTTTAATATCTTTTTCTTTTAAACTTTTATTTAGAATATATTTAACTTCTTCTTCTAATGTTTGATATAAAAATTTATTTCTTTCATATAAATTTAAAAATTCTTTTCTATCTAATTCAATATTACCAATTACATCATTCATCAAATCACAATCCTTTTATTTTTTTATAGATATATTTTAATATTAAATAACTAATAATCATTAAATACACCATATATTATACAGATTTTCAAAAATTAAACTTTAATATTTTTTATAAACAACTCAATTCCCTTTAATTGTTGACCTAAAATCATCCCCTTCACCTCTTAAAAAATTATTACACATAAAACAATAAAAAATAAAAAAACTATCAGTTCTATACATGTAAACCAATAGTTCATAATATACTTTTCTTTAACTTAAAATTTAAAAAGACCACAAATATAAAAATTAAAATATCCAATGTAAACTTTTAAATAAAAGTTTACATTCAAACCCTTTAAAACATTGACTTCTGACCAATTCCCCTGATATCTTCAATTTATACAACAAAAGTATACATTCAAAACACTATAAATAAAGAGGTCAAAATCCATGAACAAAAAATCACATCTCATTGATGTCCAACCTATCCGTAGCAAAAAACAGATTGAAGACATGAAATGGGCCCTAAAACGCCACTGTTCCGAACGAGACTATATACTATTTTTAATTGGAATTCATACAGGACTACGTGTGAGTGATCTACTCCAACTTGAAACAGAAACCATAATAAAACTAAAACGAAAAAAGAGAAAAGAATTTAAGATCAAAGAAGGAAAAACAAAGAAAGAACGCATGATTAACCTTACTTCCATTTTTGATGAGGTATACCCTTATGCTCAAACGCTAGATAATACCTGGTTATTTCCTTCTCGAAAAGGAAATCAACCCATTAGTAAGATCCAGGCCTATCGACAATTGCAAAAAGCCGGAGATTTTGCGGATATAGAATCTATCGGGACCCATACCATGCGCAAAACCTTCGGTTATTGGTTCTATAAACAAACAAAAGATATAGCCATGTTACAAGAAATCTTAAATCACAGTACTCCTCAAATCACACTGACTTATATCGGCATCAACAAAGAAGAGAAAGACAACGTTCTAGATTCATTCACCATTTAAAAAGATATACCAACAACAAGGGCCCCTTTGATAATACAAGGGGCTTCTCTAATCTTTAAAGGAACAGAGCAACAAATAGACCAATCGTAATGCAATCAGCTGCTAAACCAATTAAGACCGCAATGAACATGAACTTTTCCATACGTTTTCACAGTCTTAATATAAGAGAAGCACTGAGTTATTTCGGATTTTCATGAAAAAATTAAAAAAGAACTCCTAATTTAGTTAAGAGCCCTCCATTATTCCTACTTCTATTTGCATTTTATTAAATAACTCTTCACATTCCGCCAAATACATATCGTCAATTTCATTAGGATCACTTCCTTTGTATTTTATATTGACCATTGTAATCTTCTTTTTAAACTTCCTCGTGCTTTCCACATGCACAACTTTCAAAAGATAAGTCCATAACCCTAACACAGCACATTGCAATTTGCTTATCTTGCTTCCTCGATACTCCTCTGGAAGTCCTTCATTCCATTTCTTTACCGAAGCCTCATCCCTCAAATCTCTATCAAAAGAATCCACCAATCTATTTAAATCAGTCTCACTTACTTTAAATTTAAGTTGGTGAACATAGTTATTCCTCAATTCGTTCAACCTTTTATAAGGAGTTTTCTTGTCTAACGATAATGCCCCTAAAGCAATAGCTAAGTTTATTTTATTCATAAACATAAATCTCTCAGTTAAGACAAGCTGTGGTTCCACCATGTAAATTTTCAACAACTTTTCAAGCTCATGTTCAATATAAAGATGACCACGCAAAATTACTTGCAACTCATCCCCTCCAAAAGTCGCATCCAGAAACTCCTGAACATCCTTATCAACCTTATTACCAATCTGTTCTATAAATCCCTTCAAGTTTTTCTTTGTACTCTTCAAATCGTTCTTCCAACCCTTTAGTCGGTGTTAGAGTTTTACTCACTCCGCACATCTCCATTCCATACTAATATCTGAGACGATTATACCATTCCATAAAACCCCACAGGCACTACCCCTTAAAATTCCTCCCTCTCCAAACATCAAAAATAATATATATTAATGGGATTCTAAAAATGATTTTATATATCATGAAAAAATAACTTATAAAATTTAAATATAAATTAGCATTTTTAAAAATTCATTAATAGTAAACCATAAGTACCAAAATAAAACTTCCTGGAGCGTTTTTTATTTTGGTACTTATGGATAAAGGTTAATAGTAAACCATAAGTACCAAAATAAAAAACGCTCCTTCCTGGAGCGTTTTTTATTTTGGTACTTATGGATAAAGGTCTGCAACACATCGTTGCATGCCTTTTTTATAACGTTACGATGCGTTTCTTACTATTTAACATTAGAATAATTAAAGTGATTAAAGGAGGTACATATATGGACATTGGAAAAAAAATAAAACATTTAAGATTAATAAATAACATGACACAAGAAGATGTAGCCAGCCAATTATTTATTTCAAGACAAGTTATATCTAAATGGGAACTAGGAAAAAGTCTTCCTGATCTAACCAATTTATTAGCCTTAAGCAATCTATTTAATGTTTCAATTGATTCTTTATTAAAGGAGGATTCAAATTTGCAAAATCAGATAATAAAACAAAGCAATTATAAGAGATATTTATTAATAGCCGCTCTCTACATATATTCTTTAATTACTATTGTCGTTATATTTTATTGTCTCGTTGCCTTTTTACTTATACCAAAAGACATAAAAACATCAGATCTAAAGGTTATTAATTCCCACTTTTATCAAGAAAGCGATAAAAAAGAGATTTTATATATTTATAGTAAATTAACACCGTTCTTCTCCAATTATTCAGGAGATTATAGCATTCAAACAAAAGAACATGAAATAAACATTCATGCTAACCGAAATTCAATTCCTTTTAGAAATAAAGACGTTTTATTTTCAATCGAAAAAGATATACCTCACGGGATAGATTGGCAAGAAAAAGATGTTTACATTGTAGACGAAAATAATAACAAAATACTTATATATAACCATAAAAATAAACAACTATATTATCAAACAAAAAATTAAAGTAGGTGATCAAAATTAAAAACATCTATAAATATATTTTTATACTAACTACGCTTATTCTTAATATAATTAGTTCTCTACTTATAATGAATACTCCATTTATACCAGGGAATATGGTATTTGCTATTACATTTTTATTTTTCACCATGCTATTCCAATCAACTACCATGCTATTCATTATATATATGATTAAAAATGAAAGATCTAAAAAGATAAAAATAATATTATATGTTTTTTTAACACTAGATATATTAATCTTTTTATTCTTAATCAATATGACATACATAGTAACAACATCATTAAAATATTATTAACATCTTTATAGCAAGGGAATGCTTGTAGACTGATCTATACTGCATTCCCTTATTGTATGTATGTTATATTTCTATTCTTCTTTTTCCGACATTAGAACTTACAACCCATAATACTTGGTTTTTTCCTTTTCCTGAGGATCCATCCTACGATTTTTATTCCACAATTCCTTTAATAGAAATTTAAAAATCTAACACAATAGTACAGACAAATGAGATTATACATAACGTTAAAAATATCATAGAGAATAACAAATTAGAAAATAATATTTTTGAAGAAGTGTCCTCTTTATATAAAGCAATAATTGAAAATACAATGGAAATAACTAATGGAATAATTAAAGCAAAAGATAAATATATAAAATTGCGGTAAATATCTTCATCAGATGTTCCACCAGGGGTAATATTAATATATTTTTCATCTAAAATATAATAAATATATAGAGCTATACAAAAAATAATATTAGCACCAATTGCAACACAAGTAGTTTTACTCCGTAATATCCTCATCTTCATTCTCCTTTTAAACACTTTATACATTCTAAATAACCCCACAAAAAATATTATATATTAATAAAAATCCTTAATATATAATATTTTTTTATAAATCACATCGACAAAAACCGAGAAAAAGTGTCCTTTTTCTATCAAATATAATCATAAAATTATTACCAGAAAAGCAATAAAACTTTTCATCCATATATCAAATTAAAACATTAAATAATCTAATATAAATAATAAAAAAAGAGGTAATAAATATGGATCAAATAGTAAAAACAACACATATAGGGGATCATCTGCCTAAATTGCGATTATACGAGCCGAACCGCTAGTACCTTGGCATAATAATTTCATTTACCATATTGATAGATAAGTTATACGTGTGGTTACATCCCCACACGACAAACAAAATTCTACTTTAAAAATAGCTATAACATCAGGTTTGATAAACTATCAAATCTGATGTTATAGCTATTTTTATTTATCTTAAATTTTTTTTAAAATTTTTTTGCTTTTTTTTTATTTATTCTACTTTTCTTTCACTTAATAGAGTAAGAGGCTAATTTAATTAAATTTCATTTGAAATATGGATATTTATTTTTAATCCCATTATTAAATTAAACTTTTAAAAAATAATTGAAAAAGAGGTAATCAAAATGGATCAAATGGTAAAACAAGCACAAGAATGGGTAAACAGCACCTATAAAGGTAGAGCTGGTTATAAAGAAATTGAAGTAACCGGAAAAACAGGTTGGTCTACAATGGGAGCTTTAACACAAGCATTACAATTAGAACTTGGAATTGCAGAAACATCTACAAGCTGTGGCCCTACTACATTAAAAGAACTTGCAAAAAAATGTCCGATTAGTACAACATCTAATACAAACACAAATATTGTAAAGATTATTCAAGCCGCTTTATATTGCAAAGGTTATGGACCTGGTGGCATTACAGGAACATATACACCTGGTACACAAACGGCTATTGCTTCTATGCAAAAAGATTTAGGCGCTACACCAAATGATGGCGCAGTAACCCCTAAATTATTCAAAGCACTATTAACAATGGATGCTTATGTATTAGTTAATAACGGAAGTACAAAAATTCGAAATATCCAACAATGGTTAAACAGCAAATATATCAATCGCGCTGACTTTTTCTATATGCCTTGCGATGGCCATTATTCACGTGATGTACAAAAAGCTTTAATGTTTGCGATTCAATATGAAGAAGGATTACAAGATGGTACAGCTAACGGAAACTTTGGTCCAACAACACAAGATAAAATTAAATCAGTCGTATTAAAAGAAGGTTCAACAGGTCCTTTTGTGTACCTATTCCAAGCTTCTCTTATTTTCAATGGTTACGATGTACCGTTTGATGGTAAATTTTCAACAACTGTAACTACACAATTGAAAAAATTCCAAAACTTTTCATTATTAAAAGAAACTGGGACTTCAGATTATCAAACATGGGCTTCTCTATTAGTAAGTACAGGAGATCCAGAACGTCAAGGGAAAGCTTGTGATTGTATTACAGAAATTACTCCAGAAAGAGCAAAAACATTAATCTCAGCTGGTTATGAAACAGTAGGACGTTATTTAACAAACGCTAAAGTAACAAATGCTAAAAATAAAAAAATCCAACCTGGAGAAATGCATAATATTTTTAAAGCTGGTCTTAGTATTTTCCCTATCTACCAAACAAACGGTGGAGATAAAAACTATTTTAATGCTGCTCAAGGTAAAGATGATGCAATGGATGCCTTTCTAGCTGCTTTACATCATGGATTCCCACATGGTACAACTATCTATTTCGCAGTAGACTTTGATGCAACAGATGACGATATTAAAGACAAGATTTTACTACACTTCCAAGCAATTAACGAAAAAATGAAGACATTAGATAATTATTACAAAATTGGAGTATACGGTTCACGAAATGTATGTATCCAAGTATCAGAAAAAGGATACGCAACATATAGCTTCGTCTCTGGCATGTCTACTGGTTTTAGTGGAAACCTAGGGTTCCCATTACCAAAAAATTGGGCGTTTGATCAAGTTAAAGAATATGCAATCGGAAGTGGCGATGGTTCTATAGCAATTGATAAAAATATCAAATCAGGAAGAGATTCAGGATATAAAATTTTAAAAGAAGAACTCAATCAATACGAATGTATTGTAGTATCAGCAAAAGAAGGAAATAAATCAGACGGTCGTTGGAAATATAACTTTATTGAACCAGCAATCAAAAAAATTAGAGATCTTAAACAAAAATATGATAATCATGCTGCACACGTCACTTGGGTTATTGAAGGAGATTTATATTCAACAAAAGATATTGAACATTTTAAAGAAACAGCAGCACTTTGGACTGCAGATATAGTAATTGTACACGGTAAAACCGAATTAATTAATTATATTAATACACAATCTATTAATGGTACAGGAAAACGTTTAAATAAAATTATAGATTTCTCATGGTTTGGTCATGGACATAAAGGTTATGTTGATTTCGGACCTGAGTATTCACCTCGTAAAGGAATAGAATATACTGAACACCTCCATAAAAAAGATATTGAGAGTTTACAAACTGATGCCTTTGTAAGAGGAAGTACAACACACTTTTATAATTGTAATACAGGAACAAATTATGAAGGTATTAGTTTTGCACAACTTTGGGCAAATAAAACTGAAACATATACAACAGCTTGTGCTGATGGACAAACTGTTTATTCATACATTACAGTTTGTGATAAATGGACATCCCTTCCTGACCAATTTTGGGCAGAACATGAAGCAGCAGCAACGTATAGAGCTAGAACAGGATATTCAGAATATGGTTCACTCAGATATCCTGAGACAGGTGATATAAATGATGAAAATCCAAATCCTCATTGGGTAACATTCACAAAAAAATAATAAAAAAAGGGTAACTTTTAATAAAGGTTACCCTTTTTTATTTTCTTATCTTAATTCATTAAATCATATTAAATTTCTAAAGTTTCAAAACTGAAATAACAGCATAATCATAACAAGGGAATGCTTGTAGACTGATCTATACTGCATTCCCTTATTGTATGTATGCTATATTCTTATTCGCCTTTTTCTAACAGTAGAACCACGAATCTTGGCGAAGACATTGGTTTTTGCCCTGTCCTGGGGTCCGTCCTCGCTTTTTATTCCACGGTTCCCTTGACCACGAGCCTCCGAACCCTCAAACTCCCAAAGATAACCCCAGCGGGCAAAAACCGCCCTTCTGGGGCCACCTCTGGCGAGTTTGCATGAGGGTTCCCCTCATCGTCAAGGAACTTTCGCGGCATAAACGCCAGAACTCAGATCATAAATCTTAAAATAGTTATCTTCCAAATAACCTCGCAAAAAAACCTTTGGATTCAGTAGATGCTGTTAATGCTTTTGTTTCTTGTACTTCACGAATTGTTTCAAGTAACTTCTGATCCCGTTTCTCTAACTTATTATCAATATAATCTTGTTGTTTTTGTAATTGTTCAATTAACAACTTATTAAATTCTTCTTGTTTCTCACTATATTCTCTAAGTCTACTAACTTCATTTTTTAATTCTTTTAATTCTTCAGCTAAAATCTCTCCAACTTCTTTACTAGGAACAGGTTTTATACTCTCTCCACCTGTAGCAAAGTAATGTTCAATTTGTTTTATTGAGTAATTTTGTTCTCGATGCAATTGTTTAACTATCTTCATTTGTTCAAGGGCTTTTTCGTTAAAAACATTGTATCCTGATTCATTTTTCTCTAAAGGAATATACATCCTTAATTCTTTCATCCAATTTCTTATAACATTTGGCGATTCATCTAAACACAATGCAACTTCTTTAACAGTCATCGCTATATAACCTGGTTTTTCTTCACCTAGGTTTTCACTTTTATCCATCTTTTTACCCACCTTTAAAACCTAGATAAAAACCTAAGTTTTTTAAATATCAAGGGTTATTTTCAAAAATATCAACCTTGATACCTAGGTATCAAACCTAGGTTTTTACTAATTCATTTTACTAAGGTTCATATCCTTCTGTCATATAAAAATAACAAATTTTTAACGGATCCAAGTTATACTCCATTTTTTTCTTAATAAATGATTATTTAATCCATATAGCGAAGATCATGGCCGCGCCACAAAAATTTCCTAATAACTTTGAAACAAATCATTTTATAAAATTAGAAATTATAGATTTCAAATCAAACAAAGAAAAGAGTAAGTTCAACAAGTGCAAGAGCATAAGGAATTTTTGCTATCACTAAGGGTGACAGGTTAGGCAAAGCCTAACAAAAACGTGATATCACAAATACAAAAAATTCAATGGAGTTCCAACGTACTTTCAATGTACATCCAATGGGTTTTCAATGGATATTTCAGAGGACTAAAAACTTGTTTTTTTTACCCTTAGATCAACAATTATTCCTCGTATATAAAACAAACAAGGGTTTTATAACCTCTCAAAATCGTTTCTATTAGATTTCAAACACAAACTAATAGATTTCCTAATAAAATCAAAATAACGCTCTTAGAACGAAAAATGAGCGCTATGATGACATGTTTAATTACAAGTACAATAGCGCGGCTGTTGCCGTTCCATTGTACTTCGCTTTTCCGTTGACTTTTGGAGTAGAGGCTGGTTCGTCGTGTGGGGGCGAAACCCCACGTATTACGTATCTATACATGTGGTAAATGAAATTATAATACGAAAGCATTAGCGGTTCGGCTCGTATAATAGCAAATTCAAGCCGATAAACCTAAATAGTTGCTTTTGGATGTGTCGGCTTGGTGCCACCAAAACTCGAGCCGAAAAAAGTTTTGCAAGGATGTAGCAAAGCGAAAAGGGTGGAGATTTTCTGTAGCAAAGCGAAAGAAAATACGACCCGTTCCTTGCGGAACTTTTAGCTCCTTATATAGAGAGTGAGAAGGGACAAGTATATAAAAGTAGAAAAAAGTGAGTAATACCAAGGGATTTGGGATTTTTTATAGTTATCGAAT
>NZ_QKQR01000051.1:0-4714 GCF_008042305.1 Bacillus sp. AY18-3
GGGGTACAGCCGAGATACGTGTAAAAATAGGTCATAGGCTTACTTTCATTTCCAACTATGACCTATTGAGCTTATATAGGGATCGTTTCTTCTATTGGTTGAGGAACTTTCTTTAAATCAATTACATAATCCCCAAAGCGTTTTATATGTCTAGTCATATAAGGACTTAGCGTTTCTAAATCTTGGCGTGCAAAGCGATAACCTTCTTTTTTTAGTTGCCATAAAATCATAGTGATATCCACTACATTTTGAAAAATTACGGAATTGGTGATTAAATCGTTGTATTTAATACGTTTTTCCTGTTCAATTGGATCGTTTTCCGTAATAATACCATCGCCACCAAAAAACAACCATTTTGAAAAACCATTATAGGCTTCTACTTTATTCGTACTAGCTGTAATTTGTTCACGTAATTTCATATCTGAAATATATTGAAGAAGAAAGATTGTTCGAATCACTCTTCCAAGCTCTCGAAATGCTTGATATAATCGATTTTTCTTACTGTTACTACTTAATTTTCTAAGAAGCGTCGAAGGTAAAATTTTTCCCTTTTTAATTGAAACAACCACTTGGAATAAGTCTTTCCAATGTGTTTCAATCACTCTCCAATCAATTACATCTTTAAATAAAGGGTCTATATGTTTGTAGTTTGTATGCTTATCTGGACGGAAAAATTTTAAATCTTTCCAATTGCGAATTCTAGGCATAAGATGAATTCCTAATAGATAGGATAAGGCAAATACAGGTGTCGATTGTCCTTGTGTATCCGCATGAAGAGTATCGGGTTGAATATCAGATTTATTTTTTAATAGCCCATCAATAATATATACCGCTTCCCAAACACCACAGGGGATAAAATGACTAAAAAGGGCGATATAATTATCCGCAACATGATGATAGGCAAGTCCTCCATATCCGCCATAACGGATGTGGTATTCTGATACTAAATTTTCTATATACATATCATGTTTCGTTCCATCAGCTGAAGCTACTTTTCCCGTTCCCCATAGTTTTGGTAGACTAAATGTATTATATTGATTTAAAACATCCTGAAGTGCCGTATTTAATTTCGGAATATGAATATGTCTACGATTCACAAAAGAAAGCATGTGAGCCGTCATCGTATTACGCATATGTTTGGCTGTTTGCGTTGGTCCTAAATTACATCCATATCCGAATGTAGTAACAATATAACGTTCCGTAGGATTTTCTAATTTAGGATCAGATCCGGATAAAGGACCAAAATGTCTTGTCCAATGAGTCCAATGTTCTACATTACAAAGTATATCTAATACGGTTCGCTCTGGTAAACGTTGTATAATTTCTTTTTCTAATAATTTACTACTTGTAGATACATTTCTTCGTGCTAATCGTTTTAAAATAGGTTCGCCATCTTCTGTTATAATCACTTGTCCGTTATTTGGATAATTTAAATCTACCGTATTGGCAACAGAAGTTAATTTGTGTTTTAGTTGTTTAACAAAATTAGTAGGAGATGAAGGGAAATTAAGTTCTTCGCAATACTCCTTAACTATCGGTTCGCATTCTTCCCAAGGTAATAACTGTTTCCTATAATCAGCGTATTTTTCAGAACCTTGTACACTTACGTCACCTGTCTTTAATTCGGAAGCCAAATAGGAAAATATACAAAGTTCCAGACGTTTACGATACAATAAATTAGAGTCTTTTCCAACTCGAAGAGTTTGTCTCCATTGCTCGTTTGCGAATGATAAATCAAGATTAGTAGGAAGCTGTTCTACTCTCCGATTTTCATTTAGCAACAAAAATTGTAAAGCTTTTATAAGAGAATCATCCTGAGTCGTTGAATCCAATTCTAATAATGAAATCAATCGAAATAGAGTCTTTCTGTGACTGTTATAGAACTTTTCTAATAAAGGAAGATAATTATTCCTGTTATACGCCGAAATGGCTAAGCAATCTTGTTGCAAAGAATCGATACCGCCTTTTTCTTCAAATAACTCCGTTATTTTACTTCCTATCATGTTCGTATCATCATGCGTATGAGTTGTATGTAAAACTTCACTCAATATAGAAATAAGGTTTTCACTTATAGAACGTTGCTGTTCTCGTAAAAGAGCTAATTCTTCTTTTCCTCTTTTATGTATCCTAGCAATCCTTTTTAAAAACATATCTATTAAATTATCTCTTGTTACAATTTGTGAACGATAAATAACAGACAATAACAACATATACCTTTTAGCCATATGAAAGTCTTTTATTTCCGATGCATCTAAAGCTAGTGCTTCTGATGCAAAGTGTTTAATTTTAGAATTTGGAATCTCTTTTAATAGTTCCTCGATGTTCGACATAAATGATGTAATAAAATCTAATTTATTTTGTAGCTCTTTCATATGAGAAATTGAGGGGCTTTTAGGAAGTTCTTTAAAATAATTAAAACCAGAATGCTTGGTTTCTTGCGAAGTATAAAGTAATTCTTCAAGTTTATGTTTTTCTTGTTTTGACAACCGAGTCATAACTGTGTGACACAATTGGTTGTTAACCAGTGTTCGTACACGACGAGAAAGTCTATCTAAAGTACTGAATGCTGGCAATTCATAGCGTTCTTTAATTAATTCTTCAATTGCAACATTAATTAAATCCGGAGGATGATCCATCACATGAGAAGCATGATAGATAGCCTTTGTAGCTACATGCAAAGCATCTTTTCCAAATGCATATACCTGTAAATATTGACGAATTTCTTTTTGATGTCGATACATCACTTTTGGATTGAATTTAAGTTCTATTTCATCAGATATATTAAGACATGATCGAATATGTTGAAGCACCATCGGTGGAATATCCTTAGGACGTGGAAAGTAGCCTAATCGTTGAAAAGACTTTAACATGACTAAACAAATAAAAACTGAACTCTCTCCACGTGCTACACGATGTGCAAATATATTTTCTTCATGTGTAATCGTATAAATTGCTGCAAGTTCTTTCTTAGTTAAGTTTTGTTTAAACCTGGGATATGCTGTACGTTCAACTGAAGTCAATCTCATTCCTCCTAGTTAGAATTACACCAAAGGTGGTTGCGGACTCTTTCATCTTACGATAAAGAGTCCGGCTTTGTCTATTATGGGTAGACCCTAATCATCCATCGGTCGGTTATTGAAAACACTCGCTTTCGATTGTATGATTAGGGTGTATGATAATAGGTTAGAAAATGAGGTGGATTTTTAAAAATGAAAATTGCTTATGCTAGAGTTTCAACTTTAGATCAAAATTTAAATAGACAAATACAAACATTAAAAGAATTTGGAGCGAAAAAAATATTTACGGAACAAAAATCTGGTGCATCTGTTCATAATAGAGAGGCATTTCAAGAGGCGCTACAATTTGTTCGAAGTGGAGATACATTTATGGTAGAAGCTATCGACAGACTCGGACGTAATTATGATGAAATTATTGAGACTGTTAATTATCTAAAGAGAAAGGAAGTAAAGTTAATTATTACTAGCCTACCTATTATGGCAGAAGCAATTGGAAATTCTTTGTTAGATAAATTCATCAAGGATTTAATTATTCAAATCTTGGCTATGATTGCGGAACAGGAACGAACAGAAACGAAAAGGAGACAGGCACAAGGAATTTCGATAGCCAAACAGAAAGGTGTCTATAAAGGAAGACCTACTATCTATTCTCCAACAGCAAAGGACCCTCAAAAAAGATTAGTATACAATCGAGTAGTTGAAATGTTAAATGATGGCGAAGCCATTTCTCATATTGCAAAAGAAAACGGTATAACTAGGCAAACTGTATATAGAATAAAGAACGCCATATCTAATTCAGACAGTTATATGGAGGTATAAATGAAAAGTTCGGATTCTCAATTAAAAAGCCGCGGGAAAATTACACTTGAAGATTTACAACATTATAATACTCACTCAAATCTTGAATTATTAGAAATGATTAAATCAAAAGAAGCATATAAAAGAACTATCGCTATAAAATTACTATCAGAGAAAAAGGATTTAAATGATAATTTGATTCGTTTGTTTCTTCAAACTCTTACACAAGAAAACAAACTTTATACAAAAATTGAATTATGTGACGCACTTTCAAAAGGTAATGTTCAGTCTGCTAAGATGATGGTCGAATATTTAGGGCAGATAGGCAATAATCAACATAAAGTATTACCTACTAATGGTTTCAATAAGAAAAGTTATCCTTTGCCGAGGGATATTATCGCTAGAACTCTAGCTCATATGAAAAAAGAGATTCTACCAATTTTATTGGATGTACTAAAAACAGATAATATTCTTGCAATTAGAGAAGTCATTGATGCAATAGGCTTTATGTGTTTTTACCAAAAACTACATTCAAACCATCAAATTATCGATGCACTTTTACTATGTTTAAAGGCCAATTTCAAAGATGATATTACTCGATGGAAATTGGTTAGAGCTTTTGAAAGTTTTAACGATATCAATGTTATTCACACTCTTTTGGACATCGAAAAAAATGATGATCAGCCGATTATAAGAAATGAAGCCAAAAGGTCCCTGAGAATAATAAATAGCCGAACTGGCAATTAAAAAATGACTTATCTATTGATAAGTCATTTTTATATCTCAATTATCAACAATATAATTTAACAAAGCCAAAAAAGAAAAAATCCGATTCCAAAACTAATTGGGAATAAAAGTAAGTCTATGACCTATTTTTACACGTATCTCGGCTGTACCCC
>NZ_QKQR01000052.1:0-4423 GCF_008042305.1 Bacillus sp. AY18-3
GCCAAACTGTTTTATTTTTTTGTATAAGTACGACTATACCATGGAACAGGTTCACTTAATTTTTTTTCTTGTTTCAATGCTTCAGGACCAATATAATCTTGAAGTGTTTTTTTTGCTACTGTTAAAGATAAGGTTGTTTTCGGATTTCGATAGGAGGATTCAAGATGACCAAGATGTGGTAGGATTCGAAAATCTTCTTTGGTAGGAGGAATATGGAAAAAATAATCACCTAAACGTATAAGAACATCAGATTGTTGTTGGCTAAAACGTGGATTTCTAGAAAAATGTAATCCTTCTTTAATAGCTTTTTTCTCAGCAATTAAGCGTTCTAAAGCCGTCTTTTTTAACCAGTATAAATACTTCGGATTAGTTGCAGCTTTAGCATGACGATTCACAACGAAAATAGATTGAGCTAGTCGATTAATAGAATGTTGGTTTTGTAATTGAGATTGTGGTTGTGAAGGCTTCATATTGAATCTCCTTTCAATTTTTCATTATTATAACATAAATAAAAGAGGTTTTTATTATATGCAAAAAGTGATTGTATATATTTTCAATATTAAAGCAATATTGTTACAAAAAACAACTATTTTGTATAATAGTAATAGAACGTGTTTTAGAAATTTGATAATGAAAGAGTGAGAAGTTTGAAAGAAATATTAAAACAGCAATATGCCATTATAGATATTGGATCTAATACAATGCGTTTAGTTATTTATGAAAAGCAAAACGGAGGTTTTTATAAGGAGATTGAAAATACGAAAGTGGTTGCTCGGCTAAGAAATTACTTAATTGATGGTGTGTTAAATGAAGAAGGAATAGAGGTATTGTTACAAACGTTATTTCAATTTCAAGAAAGTACACGATTCCACCAGTTGCATCATGTACTTTGTGTTGCAACAGCAACAATTAGACAGGCTGAGAATCAAGAGGCAATTAAAAAACTGGTTGAAGGACAAACAGACTTTACTCTTAGAGTCTTATCAGAATATGAAGAAGCACGTTACGGCTATTTAGCGGTTATGAATTCAACTTCGTTCTCTGAAGGAATTACAGTAGATATTGGTGGAGGAAGTACAGAAGTTACATATTTTCGAAATAGAGAGATTCTAGAGTACCATAGCTTTCCCTTTGGAGCACTTTCTTTAAAGCAACAATTTATTAAAGAGGATATACCTACTGAAGGCGAGTTGGAAAAGATTCAAACGTACTTAGAATATCAATTTCGAACATTACCATGGTTAATTGATAAGAAATTGCCTCTTATTGCAATTGGTGGTAGTGCGAGGAACTTAGTGAAAATCCATCAAAATTTAATTTGTTATCCTATAGCAGGGGTACATTTATATAAAATGAAAGAAGAAGATATTAAAAATGTGAAAGAAGAATTGGAAGCATTGTCGTTCATAGAACTTCAAAAATTGGAAGGATTGGCAAAAGATCGAGCAGATACAATTATTCCAGCAGTCGAAGTTTTTCATACGCTTGTTAATGTTATAGAGGCACGAGCATTTGTGTTAAGTAGAAAAGGGTTACGAGAAGGTGTTTTCTATGAAGAGTTGACAAAAGATTTGGGGATTTCATATTATCCGAACGTAGTCGAAGAAAGTTTGTATTTATTATCACATGAATATGAAATGGATATGGAATTTGTAATGCAGCTTATTAAACATGGAAGACTCATTTGTCAACAACTTGAAGAAACAGGGCTGATTTCTATGTCAGTAAAAGACTGGGAAGTATTCCATCAAGCAGCGAAAGTATTTAATATAGGTAAATATATAGACGAAGAAGCGAGCCGCTTACATACGTTTTATTTATTAGCGAATAAAACAATTGATGGGATGATGCATAAAGAGCGAGTTAGATTAGCGCTTATTGCGTCTTATAAATCAAAAATGTTATTCAAACAACATTTGTCCCCATTTGAAGGATGGTTTGATAAAAATGAACAAAAAAAAATCCGCCTATTAGGGGCTGTTTTACAGTTTTCAGCAGCTCTGAATATAAGACAAAGATCGCTTGTTGAATCGATATCTATAACAGAAAGTAAAGAAGGATTAACATTTAAAATTGTATGTGAGCAATCGGCATTAGCGGAAAAAGTGCAAGCTGAAAAACAAAAAAAGCAGCTGGAAAGAGTGTTGAAAACGACTATTAATTTATCCTTCGAATCAAAACGTTAAGTTGTACGGATGTCTTTACAAAAAATTAACACCTTGGAATATTGTAATTTGCTAAAATAAAAGTAACTAAATTATAGTAAAAAAGTTTCAGGGGAAGTGTGAAGAGGATGGAAATGTTGATGGGGAATATAGTGAATTTAAATGATACAGCTTATTACAATAATCGAGAATTAAGTTGGTTAGCATTTAATGAACGTGTACTACAAGAAGCGCAGGATGAAACAAATCCGCTCTTGGAAAGGTTAAAGTTTATTAGCATTTTCAGTTCCAATTTAGATGAATTCTTTATGGTACGCGTAGCAGGATTGAAGGATCAAGTGAGTGCTGGGTTTAACCAACCAGAAAATAAGGCTGGTTTAACACCAAAAAAGCAATTAAATAAAATTGCGATAAAGGCCCATGAATTAATGACTGTACAATATGATACGTTTAAAAATTATGTGTTGCCAGCGCTGGAGTTAGAGGGGATTGAACGTTTAACATTCCACGATTTGACGAAAGAACAGAGGGAATTTATAGAAGAGTATTTTGATGAGCAGATTTTTCCAGTCTTAACACCTGTAGCTATTGATGCATATCGTCCATTTCCGATGTTATTAAATAAAAGTTTGAATTTAGCTACTCTTTTATATGATGAGAAACAAGTGGAGGAAGAAAACCGCACGAAGTTAGGAATTGTACAAGTTCCTTCATTACTTGAACGTTTCATATTTTTACCGAGTGAGGGGCAAAAGCATAAATTTATTTTATTAGAAGATGTAATTAGTGGTTTTACTCATAAATTATTTACAGGATATAAAGTATCGTCTGTTACTCGTTTCCGTATTACACGCAATGCGGATTTAACGATTCATGAAGAAGGTGCGAGGGATTTATTAAAGGTAATTGAAAAAGAATTAAAAAAGCGTAAGTGGGGAGCTGCTGTACGTTTAGAAGTTGGCAAAGAGCATATTGATGAAAGAGTATTAGCATTATTATATGAGGTGTTGGAAGTAAAAGATGAAGATGTGTATATAATGGATGGACCATTAGATTTAACATGTCTATTTTCTTTATATAAAAAACTAGCTCCTTTATATGAACATCTAGTATATCCGGCTCTTATTCCGCAACGGCCTCAAGACTTGGGGGATGCGGAAGATGTATTCGAAAAAGCAATTGAGCATGATATTTTATTACATCATCCTTTTGAATCATTTCAGCCAGTAGTTGATTTTGTCCGTGATGCGGCAGACGATCCGAATGTACTTGCAATCAAACAAACATTATATCGAGTAAGTGGGGATTCACCGATTATTCAGGCGCTAAAGGTAGCAGCTGAAAAAGGGAAGCAAGTTACGGTATTAGTTGAATTGAAGGCAAGATTTGATGAAGAAAATAATGTGCATTGGGCTAAAGAATTAGAAAAGGCAGGCTGTCACGTTATTTACGGTGTAAGTCATTTGAAAACACATAGTAAAATTACGCTAGTTGTAAGAAGAAAAAACGGAAAAATCGAAAGGTTCGTACATCTCGGGACTGGAAATTATAATGACGCAACAGCAAAGTTATATACTGATTTTGGGTATATTACATCACGAAAAGACTTTGGGGTCGATGCAACAAATTTCTTTAATTATTTGAGTGGTTATACAACCAAGCCACATTTTCATCATTTATCGGTTGCACCATTTGATATAAGAGAGCAATTTATGGATTTAATAGATGAAGAAATCCGTTATCATAGGCAATATGGAAATGGATATATTATCGCTAAGATGAATTCATTAACAGATAAACCATTAATCAAAAAAATGTATGAAGCATCACAAGCTGGAGTAAAGGTAGAGCTCATCGTTCGAGGAACTTGTTGTTTAAGGCCTGGTATTCCAAATGTAAGTGAAAATATTCGGGTAGTTAGTGTTGTCGGGAGATATTTAGAACATAGCCGAATTTATTATTTCCATCATAATGGAGAAGAGAAAATATACTTATCTTCAGCTGACTGGATGACGCGGAATATGGAGAAGAGAGTAGAAATATCTTTCCCGATATTAGATATTGAAATGAAGGCGAGAATTAAGGCGATTTTACAACTTATATTAGCTGATAATGTGAAAACACGTGAACAGAATAAATCTGGTGAGTACTACTATGTTATTAATAGTAGTACAGAAGAAATTGATAGCCAAGTGAAGTTGTTTAAGATGGCGTATCAAAACACGGATGCTGAATAATGAGAACAAAGTAAAAAAACC
>NZ_QKQR01000053.1:0-1972 GCF_008042305.1 Bacillus sp. AY18-3
AAAGTAGACCTTTTACAAAACGGTAAAGTAGTAGATACAAAAGAAGTAACAGCGGCAACAAATTGGAAGTACACGTTTGAAAAACTTCAGGCATACGATGCAAACGGAGCAGCGTACAAGTATGAAGTGAAAGAACAAGCGGTACCAGGATATGAATCCAAAGTAAGTGGTACTGATATCACAAATACAAAAGTAGGCAAAACAAAAGTAGAAGGAACGAAGACATGGAACGACGGAAATGCAACAGACCGTCCGACAATGATCAAAGTAGACTTACTACAAAACGGGAATGTGATTCAAACACACGACGTACTAGCAGTAATGGGTTGGAAATATATATTCTCAGATCTAGAAGCATATGATGCGGAAGGAAAGGCTTACGAGTATACAGTGAAAGAACAGCCAGTACCAGGATATGAATCTAAAGTAAGTGGTACTGATATCACAAATACAAAAGTAGGTCAAACAAAAGTAGAAGGAACGAAGACATGGAACGACGATAACGCAACAGATCGTCCAGAAATGATTCAAGTAGACCTTTTACAAAACGGTACAGTGATTGCGACGCAAGAAGTAAGCAAAGAAACAGGTTGGAAATATGAATTTAAAGATTTAGTAGCGTTCGATGCAAATGGAAAAGCATACAAGTATGAAGTGAAAGAACAACCGGTAGATGGATACGAATCCAAAGTCAATGGTTATGATATCACAAATACAAAAGTAGGCGAAACAAAAGTAGAAGGAACGAAAACATGGAAAGACGATAACGCGAAAGATCGTCCGGAAATGATCAAAGTAGACCTTTTACAAAACGGTAAAGTAGTAGATACAAAAGAAGTAACAGCGGCAACAAATTGGAAGTACACGTTTGAAAAACTTCAGGCATACGATGCAAACGGAGCAGCGTACAAGTATGAAGTGAAAGAACAAGCAGTAGCAGGATATGAATCCAAAGTAAGTGGTACTGATATCACAAATACAAAAGTAGGCGAAACAAAAGTAGAAGGAACGAAAACATGGAAAGACGATAACGCGAAAGATCGTCCGGAAATGATCAAAGTAGACCTTTTACAAAATGGAAAAGTAGTAGATACAAAAGAAGTAACAGCAGAAACAAGCTGGAAGTATACGTTTGAAAAGCTACAAGCATACGATGCAAATGGAGTAGCGTACAAGTATGAAGTGAAAGAACAAGCAGTAGCCGGATATGAATCCAAAGTAAATGGTACTGATATCACAAATACAAAAGTAGGCAAAACAAAAGTAGAAGGAACGAAGACATGGAACGACGGAAATGCAACAGACCGTCCGACAATAATCAAAGTAGACTTACTACAAAACGGGAATGTGATTCAAACACACGACGTACTAGCAGTAATGGGTTGGAAATATATATTCGCAGATTTAGCAGCATATGATGCGGAAGGAAAGGCTTACGAGTATACAGTGAAAGAACAGCCAGTAGCCGGATATGAATCCAAAGTAAGTGGTACTGATATCACAAATACAAAAGTAGGTCAAACAAAGGTAGAAGGAACGAAGACATGGAAAGACGATAACGCAACAGATCGTCCAGAAATGATTCAAGTAGACCTTTTACAAAATGGTACAGTGATCGCGACGCAAGAAGTAAGCGAAGCAGCAGATTGGAAATATGAATTCAAAGATTTAGCAGCATACGATGCAAACGGAGTAGCATACAAGTATGAAGTGAAGGAACAACCAGTAGCCGGATATGAATCCAAAGTAAGTGGTACTGACATCACAAATACAAAAGTAGGCGAAACAAAAGTAGAAGGAACGAAAACATGGAAAGACGATAACGCGAAAGATCGTCCGGAAATGATTCAAGTAGACCTTCTACAAAATGGTACAGTGATTGCGACGCAAGAAGTAAGCAAAGCAACAGGCTGGAAATACGAATTCAAAGATTTAGCAGCATACGATGCAAATGGAGTAGCGTACAAGTATG
>NZ_QKQR01000054.1:0-1833 GCF_008042305.1 Bacillus sp. AY18-3
GGAGTAGCGTACAAGTATGAAGTGAAAGAACAACCAGTAGCCGGATATGAATCCAAAGTAAGTGGTACTGATATCACAAATACAAAAGTAGGCGAAACAAAAGTAGAAGGAACGAAAACATGGAAAGACGATAACGCGAAAGATCGTCCGGAAATGATCAAGGTGGATCTTTTACAAAATGGTAAAGTAGTAGACACAAAAGAAGTAACAGCGGAAACAAACTGGAAGTATACGTTTGAAAAACTCCAAGCATACGATGCAAACGGAGTAGCGTACAAGTATGAAGTGAAAGAACAGCCAGTAGCCGGATATGAATCCAAAGTAAGTGGTACTGACATCACGAATACAAAAGTAGCGAAATTGACAGTAGAAGGAACAAAAACATGGAACGATAACAACGCAACAGATCGTCCAAGCACAATCAAAGTAGACTTGCTACAAAACGGAAAAGTAGTAGATACAAAAGAAGTAACAGCGGCAACAAACTGGAAATATGCATTTGCAGATGTAGAAGCATATGACGCAAATGGAGTAGCGTACAAGTATGAAGTGAAGGAACAGCCAGTAGCAGGATATCAATCTGACGTACACGGTTATGACATCACAAATACAAAAGTAGGCGAAACAAAAGTAGAAGGAACGAAAACGTGGAACGATAATAACGCAACAGATCGTCCAAGCACAATCAAAGTAGACTTACTACAAAACGGAAAAGTAGTAGATACAAAAGAAGTAACAGCAGAAACAAACTGGAAGTATACGTTTGAAAAGCTCCAAGCATACGATGCAAATGGAGTAGCGTACAAGTATGAAGTGAAAGAACAAGCAGTAGCCGGATATGAATCCAAAGTAAATGGTACTGACATCACGAATACAAAAGTAGGCGAAACGAAAGTAGAAGGAACAAAGACGTGGAACGATAACAACGCAACAGATCGTCCAAGCTCGATTAAAGTAGACTTACTACAAAACGGAAAAGTAGTAGATACAAAAGAAGTAACAGCAGCAAGTGAATGGAAGTACATGTTTGAAAAACTGCAAGCATACGATGCAAACGGAGTAGCGTACAAGTATGAAGTGAAGGAACAACAGGTAGCCGGATACAAGTCTGAATTAAAAGGTTATGACATCACAAATACAAAAGTGGGCAAAACAAAAGTAGAGGGAACGAAAACATGGAACGATGATAATGCGAAAGATCGTCCGGAAATGATTCAAGTAGACCTTTTACAAAATGGTACAGTGATTGCGACGCAAGAAGTAAGCAAAGCAACAGGCTGGAAATACGAATTCAAAGATTTAGCAGCATATGATGAAAATGGAGTAGCGTACAAGTATGAAGTGAAGGAACAACCAGTGGCAGGATATGAATCCAAAGTACTGACATCACAAATACAAAAGTAGGCGAAACAAAAGTAGAAGGAACGAAAACATGGAAAGACGATAACGCGAAAGATCGTCCGGAAATGATGCAAGTGCGACGCAAGAAGTAAGCAAAGCAACAGGCTGGAAATACGAATTCAAAGATTTAGCAGTATACGATGCAAACGGAGTAGCGTACAAGTATGAAGTGAAAGAACAACCAGTAGCAGGATACCAATCTGACGTACACGGTTATGACATCACAAATACAAAAGTAGGCGAAACAAAAGTAGAAGGAACGAAAACATGGAAAGACGATAACGCGAAAGATCGTCCGGAAATGATTCAAGTAGACCTTCTACAAAATGGTACAGTGATTGCGACACAAGAAGTAAGCAAAGCAACAGGCTGGAAATACGAATTCAAAGATTTAGCAGTATACGATGCAAACGGAGTAGCGTACAAGTATGA
>NZ_QKQR01000055.1:0-24368 GCF_008042305.1 Bacillus sp. AY18-3
CATTCTGAGCGAGCCACTTTCGCTTTTTATTAACATTTGTTACAATAGTAAAAATAGAGGAGGGACGTTATATGCCAAAGGGTTCAGGTAAGGTTATTGCACAAAATAAAAAAGCATTTCATGATTATTTCATTGAAGAAACATACGAGGCAGGGCTTGTCCTTCAAGGAACGGAAATTAAGTCGATTCGCGCTGGACGCGTGAACTTGAAAGATGCGTTTGCACGTGTACATAATGGTGAAGTATGGGTACATAATATGCATATTAGTACGTACGAGCAAGGGAATCGTTTCAACCATGATCCGCTTCGCACGAGAAAGTTACTTCTTCATAAAAAAGAGATTGAAAAGTTAACGGGTGCTTCAAAAGAAACAGGCTATGCATTAGTTCCAGTTAGAATTTATTTAAAAAATGGATTCGCGAAAATGGCACTTGGTTTAGCAAAAGGTAAAAAGCAATATGATAAGCGTAACGATTTAAAAGAAAAAGAAGCAAAACGTGAAATTGCACGCGCGTTCCGTGATCGTCAAAAGATGTAATACAGATATTTACATTTGTAAAACGACGCGCGTATGTTATAATAAATTATGTAAGATTGTTGCACATTGAAAAACAGCTCTTAGTAGCTATCACGATATTTCTTCGTATGCTCCATTTTTATCATGGGGACGTTACGGATTCGACAGGGATAGTTCGAGCTTAGGTTGCGAGTCGAGGGGATCGGCCTCGTTAAAACGTCAAAGCCTATAATTGGCAAACAAAACAATCTTTCTTTAGCTGCTTAATTGCACTAAAGGTTCCTCCCTCCATCGTCCATGTGGTAGGGTAAGGGACTCAAACTAAGTGGACTACGCCGGAGTTCGCCGTCTGAGGGCGAAGGAAGAGAACAATCAGACTAGCAACTTGGAAGCCTGTCGATAGGCCGAAGAGTTCGCGAAATGCTAATATATCGACTACACTCGTAGAAGCTTAAGTGCCGATATTTTTGGACGTGGGTTCGACTCCCACCGTCTCCACCAATACATATTTGGTGGTTTTTTTATTTCATGTTGTGATTTGAACCATAACTTTGCCACTTTGGCAAGGTTATGGTTCTTTTTGTTTGCGGCAAAGATATGCTTCCAGGATTTGAAAAATATTTTTAATGTCGCTTTTAAATAAAGTCACGGCGTTTTTAAAAAGACGCGATGTTTTGTCCCTATGGATCTGTTTATCTAAAGGGATGTTTTTATAGCGAAAAGAAAACCTGAACTGAAAGGCGGATTAAGGAACTGTTGAGCGGCAATAAAGTTACTCCACTAAAAGGCCATTTAATTGAATAAGACTACAAAAAAGTCACTTTCCCTTACGTAAGGAAAGTAACTTTTTAGATTAATTTTCCCCTTGTTATCATGCTATTTACTTTAAGTTCATTTGACTAATTTTGAAAATGTTGTTGACTATTCAGTTGAACTGTATTAAATTGTTATTAAGTTGAACTATATAGTCGAACTGAATAAAGGGTGAGGATATGAAACATAAATTATTACCGTTGTCTGAAACCATGCATTATATTTTATTAGCTTTGCGTGAGCCGCTCCATGGCTATGCCGTAATGCAGAAGATAGAAAAGATGAGTAACGGTACTGTTATTTTAGCAGCTGGTACATTATACGGTGCGATTGAAAACTTGAGTAAGCATGGTTGGATTGAACCTGTTGGAGAGTTAGGTCGAAGAAAAGTTTATATGATAACTGCAGAAGGAAGCGCCATTTTGAAAATGGAACAAAATAGGCTATTGCATATTTTATCCCTGTACGAAGGAAGTGAATCCAATGAAGAAATTTAAGATGTTTTTTGATATTGAAAAAGAGGAGCAATGGCTGAACGAGCAATTACAAAAAGGCTATCGTTGTACAAATATTAGTGGATTAGGAATATACACTTTCGAAGAAACAGACAAGAGATATATTATACGACTTGATTATCAAGATTATTTACCTAAGAAAAAGTTGGTTGAATACAAAGGAATATATGAGGATTTTGGTTGGAACTATATAAAGGGTCCCGGGCTTAGTGGAATACGGTATTGGCAAAAAAAAGATGATGATCAAAATGAAATCTTCTCGGATCGCCAATCTAAGGATAATCATTATAAAAAATTAATGAATTATTCATTTTGGTTGGTTATGCTGTGTTTAGCTTATTCTTATATGTTTTACAAGGATTCAGGATTATATCATGAAGGTCTTTGGAGTATGAAAGGTTCATTATTTTGGAAGGCATTTTTATTTGAAACTCCATTTGTCTTTTTGAAGTTGTCTTCCACACTTCTGTTTGTTTTTTTTGGTATCAATTTCTATAAAGCTTATCGAAAGTATTCAATGTTAAAAGAAAAATAAACGTTTTTGAAATATTCCAGAATCGGGCGCGATTGTGGAGTAAACACAGGTAGAAAAATGATTAAACTTTTTATAAAAAATTATTCACTAGCAACAAACAACCCAAACATCTTGATCAAACTTTTTTCAAAATGTTTGGGTTTCTTCTGTTGAAAAATCAATTTTTGTAGCATGCTTTTGATCAAACTTTATTACAAACCAACAGCATTCACGGCAAGCTTATGGGTTAATAATTTATCCACGGCAAAGATATGCTTCCTTTTCCCTCGAACAATCAACTAAATCTCCTCAAAAACATGTAATTTCCGGCAAGGATATGCTTCCTTTAGCGGCAACTTTATGGGTAAAGTCACACATGTGTGATATGAACCATAAGTTTGCCGGAACGGCAAGCTTATGGTTCTTTTTGTTTGCGGCAAACTTATGCTTCCCCTATTATAATAATCGTGCATTAAGGTCATAATATTAGGTAATAAATATTTTAGTGACATTGTTTTTCTTAATGGACAATATTATAATTAATAAAGGAAGTTTTTGTTATTATTAATCGTATGGAGGGAGTGTATCAAATGCTGCAATTTAAGATTTTTGAACTTTTTAATTTTAGTGAAGAAGATCTAAAAAAGGTTCAAAATATATTTGTGGGTAATGATTTAATTCTTCTTGATAAGAATTACATGGCCATTACATACGATTATGCTACGAATAGTTATATTGAATTATTAAAGAAAGCCAAAAAGGTAGATAACATCCGGCAGGTAATTTTAACGTCAAAGCACTTTTTTAATTTAATAAATTATGCTGTTAATACAAACTCTTCCATTAGTGACTTGAAGTTTGTTTCGCAAATTCCTGAAGAAAGTATAGAGTTTGTACATGAGTATATTGAATTGATAAATTCAGCTATGACGGAAAAAAAAGATGAATATAAAAATCGGTTGTTTAATGAACTAGACTGGTTGATTTATGATGAATGCATTGATATAGAAAAATTATCGATTTTAACAAAGTTTGGTGATTCTCGTCTGTATAAAAAGGTAGATCTATATAGCAATGGAGTTGTTACAGTCAACAGTGATCATGTTTCAGATGAGGTAAAAACATTGGTTTTATCAATTATTAAGGGGATAGCTCATGCTTAGGTCATTAATAAATTTGCGAAATATCTTGGCGGAATGGATTATACTATTAAGTCCTGTCTTAGCAATTTTTATAATGTATATATTAAAGGTTGATGTAGCTACATCCATATCAAATTTTATTCCTGCTCTTCAAGAGGCAATTAGTGCTAAACCAGGTATAAGTTTTACTATCAATACTGCTCTTATTGCGTTATTAGTGAATTTGTTTATTAAAATTTTTAAACATCCAGGAAAACTAGAAATTGAGATGAAAAGCTTAAAAACTAGAAAAGATAATTCTGTCTTAGAAGTAAATAATCCTCGTAAGCGAGTCAATATTGATGTAGCGTGTAATGCAAACTTTAAATTCATGTGGTTAAAAAAGGTCATTCAAAAATGGGGGAGAATGAAGTTAGTTCTATATTTTCCTCATTGGGTAGATTATAACATCGAAAATGAAAGTGATTTTAAAAGAAACACAATAGAGCAGAAACGAAATGAGGATAAGTTAGAAATTGATTTAGGACATGCTCTACAGGAACATATGAAAACAGGGAAATTTTCTGTAATTGTAAAAGTTGGTCCTAATGTCGTTGATAAGAAGGAAGATTATATTATAAGCAAGTTTGTTGTTGAATCAAAAAGCATGTTTAGCAAATGTTTAACTTGTATTTTAATTATTTTATTTCTGGATTTTAAAGAATCACAGCATTTGGTAGAAGCAAGAAATGATGATTAAAGAGGGAGAGGGACATTTTGAACAAATTTTGTATCCTACATTTACATCAGTTTAATAGCTTAGAAGAATTTCAACAACTTTTACAAGAAAATCGAAATATTGAATATCCTCAAACAGGGTGTGTAGAGGATCAATTGTACTGTAGTATAATTGATGTACCAGATTTTCCTCTTACAGATGTAACAACTTTAGAATTTGATGATGAACTTGTAAATTATTTGTATTTTACAGGATCTATAGAAACGCAAAAACGAGTAGGGCCCTATGATAATCATGGACAATTAAAACCGAGAGACGAACGTGTGAGTAAATTTTCTTCAGATATATTGGTTTTTGAAAATAGGAATCGACTATTTGCTATAGTTTTTTGTGGCGCTACAAACGGGAAAAAGGTAATGAAAAAGTTATTTCCTTCAGTAACTTTTGGACTTATTGAGCCATTTAATGATGAATTAACTGAGGATGTCCTATATTGGTTATTTAAGCATTATATAGATGTTCCCGATGAGCCCCTATCGGAAGAACATGATATTTTTGTTACTGCATTAGAAAGCTATATGGGGACTACAAGAGATAATGTAAACGCTGTAAAAGGTGATGGGACAAGAATATCAACCATTTTAGGCACATTAGCTTTTTTATTTCAGAACGATAAATTAAAAGCACTAAGACCACAAATCCAACATATGGATGAAACGGTATTAGTAGAAATGAGATTAACTGGTACCCTTACGTTATGGCCAAACTCATATGCTGGTAATTATTTTAGAGCATTGACAGGTATTGAAAAACAAAATGCACTTGCTATATATGTTTTTCTCAAGATTTTACCTTCGGTAGTTGAAAGCTATAATAATAATATTAACGATCAAGCATGGTCACCACAGTTAAAAATTGATTTTGTAAAACGTTTGGGATCAATGATTAGACAAAGAGTTGATGCTGAATTGATAAGAATTGAACAAGAATCGAGAGGCCTTGTAGATATTCCTCTTATGGAAAATGATGAAGATGAGGATATTGATGAATTTGATGAATAGGCATTAAAAAAATTCCTTAAAAATAAAGAGTAAATAAGAGGATGGTTTCTTTGTTAGAAGAAACCATCCTTTTTGGTGTCAAGCATTAATTGGCCAATCTCTATATTTTTCCTTTGCCTCATCAACAATTGCGTTCATGAGAAATTGTAGTTGTTGGCTAGAAACTTTTTCTTTAATAAGAACTTTTGTAACTGCGATGCGTACTTTTGCTAAAACATCGGTACGATGAACCTCTGTCCAGCCAGGACGAAATTCTCTCTTCATTTCTTTAATTACTTTATGAACCAAATCGGCAATAAACTTATTTTCAAAGGTATGTTCCCTCATGTTAGCGATAATCTCATAGAAGGAAGCTTCTTCTTCGGTTAGCCCTAAATCTTTACGTTTTTGTTCCTCAGTCATCATTTCATTACGCATTTCTGTCATAATACGCACTACGTCTGCTGCATTAATAATGCGGTTATGATATTCATTTAATGTTTTCTCTAATAGCTCACTCATTTTTTGAGATTTTGCCTTGTTTTTAGAAAACGTTAATTTTACCTGGTCTTCTAATAGTTGTTTGAATAATTTTAAACGTAAATCTTCATGTTTTTTATCTTTTACGTCTAATATAAATGCTTCATCTAGAATAGATACATCTGGCTTTTCTATACCTGCAACGGCAAATATATCAATTGTTTGGCGGGTTACGAGACTGTCATTTATTAATTTGTTTAATTTTTGTTCTAATTGCTCTTCTGCTTGAAAATCCTTCATACTAATTTTACGTATTTGGGTTTTTACAATTTCATAAAGCAATATTTCATCTACTATAGGTCTTACGATCATTTCATTAGAAACAAGTTTATAGGATTTAGATAATTTTAATTGAGCCTCTAAGAAATCTTTTTCTATATCCATACCTAAAAACTTTCCTAGTAGTGTTGCAAATAAATCTTCTTGCTCAATTTTGCTCAATTTGCGCCAATCTGTCGGACGTAAATGTGCTGGTACATATTGTCGTATAATCTCTAAATTCCCCCAAAATATCTCTAATGCTTCTTCCATATCAAAAAGTGCTTCTTTTGGTGGTTCGATACTATTTGTATATTGTTTTGTTGCCTGTTTTAATTGGTCTACAATGCCAATAAAATCAATGATTTGACCGCCTTCTTTTTCTGGAAACACCCGATTAACACGTGCGATTGCTTGAATTAAGTTATGACCTTTCATAGGTTTGTCGACATATAGAAATGTCATTGGTGGGAAATCTGAACCTGTTAAGAACATATCTACAACTAAGCATAGTTTTAATGGGTCTTTTGGAGCTGCTAATCTTTCTTTGATAACTTTCTTTTCTTCGTCATTTTTTATATGTGAGTATTGGCTACCTTGTTGAACGTCTTTCCATTCTATTGGATCGTCTGTTCTTCCTCCTGTCATAACAATTTCCATTTGTGGACAATTAGGTATTTTCTTTAGTTGGTCATACAAAGCTACGCAAATATGCCGACTCATCGTTACTATTAAGCCTTTTGCAAAAGGCTGCTCAATACTAGCAGTATTAAAGTGGTTTACAATTTCTTTTGCTAATTGCTCTAATCGTTTTGGTGTTCCAACGACCTTTTTTAAT
This sequence comes from Bacillus sp. AY18-3, assembly GCF_008042305.1. Classification (NCBI taxonomy): domain Bacteria; kingdom Bacillati; phylum Bacillota; class Bacilli; order Caryophanales; family Bacillaceae; genus Bacillus; species Bacillus sp. AY18-3. The sequence goes on from NZ_QKQR01000055.1 coordinate 6,897, forward strand.
GCTGCATATTGACGCTTGTACTTTTCTAATGCATCATCATTTGAACCATAAGCAACGATGTCAGCTAATTCCTCATCAATATTTAGATTAGTTAAATCTAATGGAATTAAGCGAGAGTCATATGTTAATTTAACAGTTGCACCATCGTTTACCGATTGAACCATGTCATATGTATGAATTATAGGCCCAAATTGTTCTGTAGTATCTCGTCCAATCATAGAAATTGGTGTACCTGAAAAGGCAACATGAGAAGCATTTGGTAAAGCTTGTCTTAAGTTTCCAGCATATCCTTTTACACCATATTGAGTGCGGTGTGCTTCATCAGCAATAACAATAATATTGGAACGATCAGATAATATAGGGTGTTCATTTTCATCATCTTTTAAGCGGAATTTTTCAATTGTAGATAATACAATTTGTCCACCTTCATTTTGTAATAAATCACGTAAATGATCTGCTGAACTTGCTTGGAATACCTTGCCTATAAAACTTTCCGCACTAACAAATGTTTTATATAATTGTTCATCTAAATCTGTGCGATCTACCTGTAAAACAATTGTTGGGTTGCTTAAATCTTTTGAACGGCGTAGTAAATTTGCTAAAAATAGCATAGTAAAAGATTTACCTGAACCAGTACTATGGAATACCGTTCCAATCTTTTTATTTCCATTTGGACCAGAAGCCCGTAACGCTTCCTCGTATGCAATCGTTGCTCCGAAGTATTGATGGTATTTTGCACCAATTTTTACGCTAGCCTGTCCTTGTACTTTAAAGAAAATAAATCTTTGAATGTATTCTAATAAACGATCTTTTGAAAATAGCCCTTCAATTAATGTTTTCATAGATAATATAGGATTATTTTCAATTGTATGTCCATCTTTTGACTTCCATTCGGCAAAATATTCAAATGAAGCAAATGGCATCCCATGCATTGTTTGTACTCCATCTGATAGGACAACAAAAGCATTGTAATCAAATAGCTGTGGAATATCTTTTACATAATGTTGTAACTGTAAATGGGCACCTCGAACAGATGGATCTTCACGATAAGGGCTTTTTAATTCAAAAACAATTAATGGAATACCGTTAATATAAATTATAATATCAGGCCTACGAGAAAAACGGCCTTCAATTGCTAGTTGGTTCATAACAATGAAGTCGTTATTTTTTGGGGTACCCCAATCTATTAAATTAACATCTGTATATTTTATTTTTCCGTTTTCTTCATATGAAAAAGTATATCCTTTAACTAGGAGTTCATGAAAACGTTCATTTCTTTTTTCTACATCTATTCCATCTATTGTGGTTAATAATGAGACTAAGCGTGGAATCTCATTAGATGGAATCATTTGATATTTATCAGAAAGGAACGTTGCTAAACGTTCCCTTATTATTACTTCATGTAAATTATTACGTGTCATCCATTCGTGCGCTGGTAAGTATGTGTAACCTTCTTGTTGTAGTCTCTCGATGGTTGTTTGTTCAAAATCTGATTCATACAACCGACTAGCCATTTGTTAACACCTCTTTCGTTATTTTTGCGGCTTCTTTAACTTCTATTTCTCCTGAAATGAGGCGAGGTAGAAGATATTCACGAGCTTCCTGTAGTTTTAAGTTCGTTATAGAATTTATTTGGTATAAATTATCCCACTCACAAACAATTTTCTCAAATTGAAGCATTATATTTTTAGGGGGAACAACTATCTTTATATTTGCTAATTCTGTTTTGTTAATTGAATTAAATATAGTGCCTGAACCATGGCTATCTTCTTCTTTGAATATATATTTTAACGTATAAAGTAAAAATGAATTAGTATTATTAAGCGATGATAAGGTTGCTAATCCCCTACCAATAACCATTTTACTAGGAGCAATATTAATTCTTCCGACAGGTGCTCGAACACTAAAGAGAATATCTCCTGCTTCTGCAACTTTTAAGATTTTAGAACTAAATGTGATATGTTGTGGGAATCTTGGGCCAAAATCTTTAACCCCTTGATGAAAAGGGAGTCCTTCTCCAATACTATTATAGAATTCTGATTTAGGGGATTGCCCCATATTAATGTTAGCAATATCACTGAGTTTTCTTACCTCCCACTCATTAGGAATCAAGCCTAAATCACTTTCTACAAACTCATCATCTTGAAATGGACCAAAATCAACAAACCAATGTTTATATAATACTTTTGCCATCTCTTCTAGGGTTTTGTTTATAGAGGAATTAATAAATATCTGATCATCGATATCCCCCAGGAGTTCTCCGATTTTACGTTGTTTTTCAAATGAAGGGTTTGGAATTTTTAATGCCCGTATGCTTTTAAGACTAATTGTCTTTTGAGTGGAACCTCCAGCTTGTGCTTCAATTTGTTCTTTAACTATTGGTGCCTGCAGAGCGTAAAATAAAAATTTATTGTCACACTCTGTAGGGTTTATAACTATGGTATTTTGGCCTAGACAGAATTTATTTGATGTATTAACATAGGAAACCACCCCATAAGTACCTACCCTAGACATAACTATGTCACCTTGCTTAGGGAGGTATTTTTTTGAAAATTCCTCAAATACAGACTTGGATACTTTTAAAGTATTATGTAGATTTAAATAACCACCTTTAATGTCTGTTACTCTGACCATAGGATATCCTTGTTCGGAATAATTAGGAGTTTTATGTAAAGAATCAATAACATTTACTATTACGTTCAGTTCAACTAATGGAAATTTATCACTCACAATAATCCCTCCAAGTTATTCAAAATCTTCTTTTGAAGGTGATTGCTTTCTTCGAATTGTGTTTGTAAAGTTTCAATTAATTCACCCATTTTTTCTTCAAATGGTATGCCATCAATCTCTTCAATTTCTGAGTCAACATACACCCCAGCTGTTAATTTGTAGTCTTGATTTTGTACTTCTTCTAATGTTGCTACTTTACAAAATCCTGCTTTATCTTCATGGTTACCACCTATAGTTCGGTATTGATGATAGGCATTAGCAATCTTATTAATTTCTTCTTCTGTTAATGCTTTTTGGCGACGTGACACCATATTACCCATTTTACGGGCGTCGATAAATAAAATTTCTCCTTTACGTTCACGATATTGTTTTTTATCATATCGGTTTTTACTCAAAAAGAATAAACAACATGAAATACCTGTCGTAAAGAATAGTTTTTCTGGCAATTGGACAATACAGTCTATATAGCCCTGTTCGACTAATGCTTGTCTAACTTCTTTTTCACCTGTAGTATTTGTTGTCATTGCACCATTTGCCATAACGTATCCAGCTGTACCAATATCACTTAAATGATATAAGAAATGTTGCATCCAAGCATAGTTAGCGTTACTATCTGTTACTTTTACCCCTTCTAGCCCTAATACTTTGAAACGTGGATCATCATTAGCAATCCGATCCGCACCCCAATCCTTCATGTTAAAAGGTGGGTTTGCAATAATAAAATCTGCTTTTAAGTTTGGAAATTGGTCAGTTAGTAAAGAGTCTCCTAAACGAATATCAGCATTAATACCGTGTAATAGCACATTCATTTTACCTAGCCGTACGTTATTCTCTTTAATTTCTTGTCCATAAAAAGATAGGTTACGATTATGTTGAGAATAGCCATCAGATTGAATGAACATCCCGCCTGATCCGCATGCAGGATCAAAAACTTTTCCTTCTTTTGGTTCAAGCATAGCAACTAATAAATGTACAATAGATGCTGGTGTGAAAAATTCCCCACCACGTTGTCCTTCTGTAGATGCAAAGTTTCCAATAAAGTATTCATATACTCGGCCTAATATATCAACACTGTTCTCGTTAGTAGCACTAAAAGCATCACGTGAAAAGATAGTAATAAGTTGAGCGACATTTTCTATTGGTAAAGAAGTTGCACGTTGGAAAATTCGAGGTAAGGTGCCTTGTAGTTCTGGGTTTGTGTCCTCGATCAATTTCATCGCATTGTCAATAATTTCTTTAATGTTAGGTTGATTTGCATTAGCGCGGATATAGTCCCAATGAGCTTTTTCTGGAATTATAAAGACATTTTCAGATCTATATAGGTCATCCATGCTAAGGAAAGTTTCGCGTATTATTTCATCTCCGGCCGCGTAAAAGTCGCTATCTGGATTATCAGTCATAGCTTCAATTTGTGCTTTGCGTTTATCATAACGTAATGATAGATATCTCATGAAAATTAATGGTAATACATAATGTTTATAATCAGCCGGTGAAACTGGCCCGCGTAATTGGTTTGCTGCATCGAATAAATCTGTTTGAAAGTTTATATCTGCTTTAGGTTGAGTACTCATTATAATCCTCCTGGTAGTACATTCATTATCTTTAATTATATCATTCATCTAGTTTTTAGAATAAGGATTCATAAATGTTTTATTTGGAAGAACTAGTAGTTTATATATAAACATATCTGTCCATATTTGTAATAGGATATTTTACAAAGTGCGGTGTTGAAATTGCATTATGCATATTCAAAAAGAAGTCAATTATATGGAGTTAAACCTATGGGAGTAGGGAGTCCTTATATGGAATGTTTAACAAGTTACTTAATTAGGTTATCAGAAGTACATAAAGTTTATCCGTCATCGTTACTTTCTTATATCGTTGCACCAGTACTTGATAAAGAATTTCTTATCAACAGTGTTAAAAGAGGTGGAAATAGATTTTATGATGGTGCTCGAACAATTAATGCTTTTGAACAAAATGCTATCGATATGGTAACTGTTTTAGAAGGGTTAACCGGAGTGCAGCATTTGGATCAATTGACATTAATGGGATTGAAGGAAGTAATTCCATCACGGTATTTATTGAAGAATCATTTTTCTTGGTGTCCATCATGTTATGAAGAACAAATGAATAATGAAGAAAGTCATTATAATCCATTATTGTGGAGCCTTGAGGTAGTTAAGGTATGCCTTAAGCATAAATGTAGATTAGAAATACATTGTCCTTCTTGTTATAAGAATCTCCCTGTTTTACACAGGAAAAGTCAAAACGGATACTGTGTATATTGCAATACATGGCTAGGTATAGAAAAAGGTAACAATCAAGATTCACATAATCTAGAGCTTAATTACAAAATAACTTTAATAGCGGAACAATTTATAAATCATAAAGAAGAGATATCGGTTTCAGGAAATAGACAACAAATCATTAAAAATTTAAATTATCTTGTTGAAACTTATGAACAGGGGAATCTACAAAGGTTTGCGAAAAACTTAAACTTAGCAAAAACGACTCTTTGGGATTGGTGTAAAGGAAAGGTTTTACCACCCCTTCCTAGGATTTTTGAAATATGTAGCTTATTTGATATTTCACCGGTTTATTTCTATACCCAAGATATTAGTACAAATAAAAATCTAATTACCTTGAATGTAGAGACTCTTTTAAGGAATCGGGGTAAAAGAGAAATTAGATTTGATTGCACTAAGGCATTGTCCATACTTAGAGAATATGCCAGCAATTCAGAACGAATTATATCTATGACTGAATTAGCTAAGTTGATAGGCTACCCAAAAAGAACACTTTATGAACATTTTCCAGACCTATGCAAGATTATTTCTGCAAAGAATAAAGAATTTATTAAAAGACGAACACAACAGGCCTATGAAGATAATTGTTTAATAATTGATAACTGTGTTGAATTTCTAGGAAAGCACGGCGTATATCCGAGTAGAAGAAAGATAGAAGAAATTGCCCATAAGCCGGGGTTACTTAAAGATAAGAAGTTAAGAGAGTATTTAAATAGATTGATGCAAAATGAATTTTCTAATGACAGGAGGTAAGTCATGTTCAGTGAACAGGAGTTTCAAAGCTGGTGTATTTTATTAGATTTTACCAAAGAGACAGTTAGTACAATTCAAAAAATCCGGACATCGCCGCCTTCTCGTAGTGTTAGAAGTTCGAAAAAAAACTTATCTGGCAAGTACCCAAGTAAGAAAATGGGGATGTCTATTCAATACGAAAGTTATACTGTTGAACTAGTTGCTATGTACGTAATGGAATATGATGATGATGATGTAATTGAGTATTATGACCAGCCTATTACTTTAAAGTTAGATTATTCTCGGGAAAGTGGTAAGAGAATCGCCTTTTATTATACCCCAGATTTTCTAGTGTTAAGAAAAGATGGTGTACAGATTGAGGAATGGAAAACAGAAGAACAACTAATTAAGCTTTCAGAGAAAGATCCGGTAAGGTACTTTAAAGACGAAGAGGGGAACTGGAGATGTCCGCCTGCAGAAATTGCAGCCAGTCAATTGGGTTTGGATTTTGTTGTTCGATCATCGGCTGAAATAGATTTAAATGTGCATAGAAATCTTATATTTCTAGAGGCATATCTCAAGAATGGACATTATACAGTATCAGAAGACAAGAAAAAAGAAATCATTAATATTCTTTCTTCGAATTTAGGAATGAAATTATCTGAACTGCTCGCTTCTTTAAAAACAACAAATGCTGATGATGTATATATATATTGATTGCGAGGAATGAAATATATGTGGACCTGGTCAAATATATAATTGCCAATTCTAATGATGCACCAATTTTTTTGAGTGAACAGCATAGCAAGGCATTTGAAAGTATTAATTCAACAAAAAACGAAAATATTCATCCAATAACAGCTGTAACGATAGAGGTTAATGCGACAGTTATATGGGACGGAATTGTTTGGAGGATTGTAAATGTAGGTTTTCAATCCATCTCGCTTTATTCGGATGAAAATGGATTAGTAGAACTACCTAAAATACATTTTATAGAGTTGCTGAATAACGGTAGGATAGATCTCAAAAATGAAAAAGAGGAGGGTAGAAAATATGCGCCCTTTATAGAAAATATATTAGAAATGGGACCAGAAGAGTTGGCAAAGGCTAATAGAAAAATAAATGTAGTTAAGCGAAAATTAAATAATGAAAAAATACCTAGTAGTGAAGTTTCTGAAAGGACTTTGAGACAGTGGGTAAAAGACTACAAAGAGGCTCAACAGATATATGGAAATGGATATATAGGTTTATTAACTAAAAATCAAAGCAAGGGTAATCGAGAGAAAAAACTTCCAGCTGAAACAATATCTTTAATAGAAGAAGTAATTGAAAGGGAATATGAGAATCTTAAACAGAAGAATAAAACGATCGTATACGGACAGCTAGTCATTTTATGTGAAAGTAAAAATATTCCTATCCCAAGCTTTAAAACGTTTTGTAAGGCTATTAGGCATAGAAATCGGTATGAACAAGTCAAGAAAAGACAAGGAGAACGGTCTGCTTATAAGCATGAGCCGTTTTATTGGAATTTAGAAAGAAGCGTTCCAAAACACGGGGATAGACCTTTTGAGATTACGCATGTAGATCATACACAGTTAGATATTCAGGTTGTATGTTCTAGGACGAGTAAAGTATTAGGAAGACCGTGGTTAACATTATTAGTGGATGCTTACTCTAGAATGGTCCTTTCCCATTATATTACCTTTGAGTCACCTAGCTACAGATCAGTGATGGTAGCATTGAGAGAATGTGTGCGTAAATATCATCGACTTCCGCAATCTATTGTAGTGGACGGAGGAAAAGAATTTCACAGCATTTATTTCGAAACATTTACAGCTATGTACGAAATTAACAAAAAAGTAAGACCACCAGCAAAAGCTAGATTTGGAAGTGTAATTGAAAGATTGTTTGGCACCTCGAATTCTAATTTTCTCCATAATCTAAGGGGAAATACTCAAATTATGAAGAATGTTCGACAAGTTACCAAGGCTGTAAATCCTGTGAATCACGCGATATGGACTTTGGGGAATTTGGAAGATGTGTTTGATAAATGGCTAGTGGAGGTATACAGCAACAATGTACATCCATCATTGGAAGGGCTTACGCCTAATGAAGCACTTAATGAAGGCATATATAGAACAGGAGAGCGGAAACTTGATTTCATCTCGTATGATGAAAACTTTATCGTTACTACTTTGCCGTCTACAAGGAATGGGGTGGCTAAAGTGAATTTACGTACAGGTATTAAAGTGAATTATATAAATTATTGGAGCCCTGCTTTTAACAATTCTATACTTGAGGCGAAAAGTGTACCTGTGAGATATGATCCATTTAATATCGGAATTGCTTACGCGTATGTAAACAAAAAATGGGTAACGTGTACCTCTGAATATTATCATGAATTAAAAGGGAAAACAGAACGAGAGCTAAAATTAGCTATGGAAGAAATTAAGAAAAGAAAACAAAATCACGTCAAAGGGTATGCAATCACAGCTAAGAAAATTGCTAAATTTATTAATAGTATTGAGGAAAAAGAGAAATTAATGGCAGAAAATATGAAGAGACAATTGTCTTCTAAAAGGGATCAGAATGAAATAGAAGAACAATACTCTTCTTCTATTTCATCAAAAGCTAAAGATTTATTGGAAGATATGGAATTTCAAGAGTTTGATATCTATAAGAAGGGAGGCTGAAATTAAGATGAATAAATATAAAGAGAATCAGAATAGGCCTTTATTTATTGAACAAGATAAAAAGTTAAAACAATTTGAAAGTCTTGTGGTAGAGCATACTATAATTAAACAAGTCAAAGAACAGCTTATATCTTGTATCCTTAATCCAGCAGGAACCTTTATCTTTTTAGTTCTTGGGCCAAGTGGGGTAGGAAAAACAACTTTAGCTCAAGTGTTGGAAGAATATTTCATTGAACAAATGAAGGAAGAATTAGTAAGGGATCGAGGGAGAATCCCTATAGTAAGAACTGAAGTTGTAGGATTTGATTCTGGAAAATTTACTTGGAAAGATTATTATTATCGAACTTTAGAGGCATTACAGGAACCACTTATAAATCATAAGGTTATTATAGAAAATCAAAAGGATAAGGTGCAAAATTCTACAATTAACTATCATAGCAAATCTACCTGGTATGCGTTAAGAAGCTCCCTTGAGAACGCATTTAAGTTTCGAAGACCTGTAGCTTGTATATTGGATGAAGCGCAACATTTGCTAAAAGTATCAGGCTCTAAAAGTTTACAAAATCAACTAGATACCATTAAGTCTTTAGCAAATCAAACAAAAGTACCTCACATATTAGTTGGTACATATGAATTAAAAGAGTTTTTTAATTTAAGTGCCCAGCTTAGTCGTAGGACAATTAGTGTACACTTCCCAAGATATAAAGCCAGTAATGTAGATGAATACCGTACATTTTTATCAGTGATTCGTATGTTGCAAAAAAACATGCCTCTAGAAGAAGAACCTAATTTATTACAGCATGCAGATTTTATTTATGAGCGTACATTGGGCTGTATAGGTATATTAAAAGATTGGCTAACCCGTTGTCTCGGAGATGCTCTTCATAATCAAAAAAGCACTATTACAAAAGAAATGCTACATAAATATGCTATGCCAATTCAGGCTTTAGAAATGTTGTATGGGGAAATTGAACAAGGTGAAGCTTTATTTGATGAAAATGAACAACATAGGATGAATTTCTTATATAAAATAGGATTAAAAGAGAGAGAGGAAAAGCAAGCGAAAAAAACAGTTGCAACTAGAAGGCGTAAGGTTGGAATGCGTAATCCAAAAAGAGATCCTGTAGGTAAACAAGATTATATGGAAGGCTGAAAATATGGATATATCAAAAAAGCCAACAGTTAGTTATTTCTATCCTATAAAACCTATAAATATTGGTACTCCAATGGTTGAATGTTTAAATAGTTATCTTAAAAGACTTGCTGATGCGCATAATGTTAAATTAAGAACCCTTGTTTCTCATATTATTTTTTTGCATCCAGAGAAGCGTAACTTACTTTCTAAAGAACCTCAACAGGGAAGTTTTATCAATCAGACTTCTTATTATAGTATGGCGAAAAGTACATTGATAATTGCTGAATCCTTAGAACTGTTAACGTTACAAAAAGGTTTTAAGTACATGACGATGCTAACTTGGAAGGAAGTTGTATATTCTCAGAATTTATATAATTTTTATAAGAAGTGGTGTCCCCACTGTCTTGATGAATGGAAGAAGGTTGATGAAGAAATATATGAACCATTTATTTGGTATTTTGATTGTGCCACTGTATGTTTGAAGCATAAAAGAAAATTAGAGGCTTTGTGTCCTAATCCAAAATGTAGGAGAGAACAAGTAGCTATTAGACAGTCTCGGGGTCATTGTTATGCATGTGGTAATTGGTTAGGACAAAGAGGATATGATTTTTCGGAAAAGCAATATGAGATAACTCAAAGAGATGAATGGATTAATAAAAGTATAGGAGAATTGTTACAAGTAGCTCCATACATTGTTCCTCCGACAATAGAAGAGATCTCTTTAATGCTTGAACAGTATGTAACAGTTCTTTTTCAAAGTGACCATCGCCAGTTTTGTAAAGCGGCAGGCATACATCCTATGACTCTAAAAGCAATTATGCTTAGAAAGCAAAGGATATCACTACAAGCACTTTTATCATTAAGCCTGTATACTAAAATTCCATTGTTAAAGTTACTGAACTTGTCGTATAAAAGTTCTAATGACTAAAATAGTAAGATTAAATACCTCATACTGATAATAGGTATTTTTATTTGTCTTGTTGTAACATTCACGGCAACTTTATGGGTTAATAATTAATCCACGGCAAAGTTATGCTTCTTTTTTACTCGAATAATTAACTCTCCTCCTCTCAAAAACATGTGATTTCCGGCAAAGTTATGCTTCCTTTAGCGGCAACTTTATGGGTAAAGTCACATGTATGATATGAACCATAACTTTGCCAGGTTGGCGAGGTTATGGTTCTTTTTGTTTTGTAGTTTTATAAAATGCTGAAGTTGAGGACAGTCCCCTTGAAACAGAAACTGAATGAATAGATATTGATGATAAGCAGGTAGATACAGTCTACCTTTAATGATTACATAATATGTATTTAAATCTTCATATCCTTTGTGTTTCTATTCGCATCTATTGTAAGATTATATAGAGTTCTCCTAATAAGCTGTTACAATGGCCTTTTTTAGGGGTTTCATATTTATAAATTTAAAAATGTTTTTTTGAGATAAATTGAAGTAGAGGTGAACCATCGGTGAGGCAGGTGTTAGTAATTAAGAATGAACGGTCTTTAGCAAAGAAAATCGTAAGCGGTTTAACGCAAGAGGGCCATTTCATTTTAAAACTTCACAATGAAAACCAAGGTTTAAATATAGCATATGAACAAGATTGGGATATTATTATATTGGATTGGGATTCATTAAGTATATCGGGACCAGAAATTTGTAGACAAATACGACTTGTTAAAACGACACCGATCATTATTGTGACTGACAATATTTCTAGTAAGGATTGCATAGCAGGGCTACAAGCAGGAGCAGATGATTATATTAGAAAACCATTTGTGAAAGAAGAATTAGTAGCAAGAGTTCAAGCTATTTTAAGGAGAACTGACTATATCCAGCAAAATGAGACAAACTTTTTTCAATTTAAAGATCTCTTTGTTGATACATCTAGCAATATTGTGAAAAAAGGTAGCGAAAATCTCTCGCTTACGAAGCGCGAGTACGATTTACTTGTATTTTTAATTAAGAATAAAAATACAATATTGAGCCGTGAAATGCTTTTAAATCAAGTTTGGGGATATAACGTAGTAGTGAATCCAAATGTAGTAGACTTATATATTGGGTATGTAAGAAAAAAGTTAAAGTGTGAGAAGAGAGACAGATATATTCAAACGATACATGGCAGAGGCTATTCAATGGTTGAATGATAAAAATAAGATAATAAAATAGTTTCTGTGAAATATGAAAAGAAGGAAACTATAAAAAGAAGATTGCTATTAGGAAATGGTCATTGTTTTGCAGTAGAAATCATGGTTTATAAGGTGCTCAATCTATTGATTAGCACGTGTGTGGACTGACTCTGGTGCGCATTAGATGAGGTTGTATCTAATTTATGTTTAATTTGATTAACTCACACCATTCACAAGATTTTCACAGAATTAATGACTATACTTATTTACAGGATGTTCAAATGAAAATGATTATCAATAGCAATTTAGATACATGAAAGTTACTATCTAATTCAATCTATGGACGTCATCATTTTCGAACTAAATTACATAATAAGGAGTATACGTATGAAAAAAACTATGCTTTTAAAATTAGTAAGTATTCTAGCAATTTTCACTTTAATGTTAGTAGCTTGCTCAGATTCAAGTAAGGAAACTTCGAAAGCTAATAAAGGTGATAGTAGTGATAAACCAAAAACGGTTGAAATCACTGATGCTCATGGAACTGTTAAAGTCCCTGTAAATCCAAAGAATGTAGTTGCTTTAGATAATAGAACGTTTGAAACTTTAGCTGATTGGGGAATTAAATTAGCGGCTGCTCCAAAGGATATCATGCCTGCGGATTCAGCATATAAAAAGGATGATTCAGTTAAAAATATCGGGAATCACCGCGAACCAAATCTTGAAATCATTGCAGCGGCAAACCCTGACCTTGTAATCGTTGGTCAAAGATTTGCTGATCATTACGAAGAAATCAAAAAATTAGTGCCAAATGCAGCTGTTATTGATCTTAATTTTGATGTTTCTGAGAAGGCTACTAAGCCTGGAGAAAACTTAGTAAAAGGACTTAAAGATTCTACAACTACTTTAGGAAAAATCTTTGCTAAAGATAAAGAAGCTAAACAATTAGTAGCTGATTTCGATAAATCTATTGAAAAAGCAAAATCTGCTTATAACGGAAAAGATAAAGTTATGAGTGTTATCGTTACTGGTGGAAATATTGGCTTTGCTGCGCCGCACTCTGGTCGCGTTTGGGGACCTATGTATGAAATTTTCGGTTGGACTCCAGCATTAGAAGTTTCGAATTCTACTGCAGGTCATAAAGGTGATGACGTTTCTGTTGAAGCTATCGCACAAACAAACCCTGATTGGCTTTTCGTATTAGATCGTGATGCTGCAACATCTGATGCAGCTAAGTCAGCTCCTGCTCAGGATGTTATTTCTAAATCACCAGCTCTTCAAAATACAACTGCTGTTTCTAAAAAACAAGTTATTTATGCACCAGCAGATACTTACACAAATGAATCAATTCAGACTTATATAGAGTTATTTGGAAATCTTGCAAAAACTTTAGCTAAGTAGTGTAAAGGGGTACGAAACAGTGTCAAAAAATATGATTTCTAGGGTTGAGAATATTTCTCAACCCCAGTTTTATAATCACAATAAAATATGGACAAAACCTTTTATAATAGCGGTTATAGTTGTTATAATTTTAGGGATTATATCACTGTTTACTGGAGTTTATGATATACGTGGACAAGAGGACGGAATGGAGATGTTTTTCATCACTCGTGTTCCGAGAACAGTTGCATTAATGCTTACTGGAGCTGCAATGGCAATGGCAGGGCTCGTAATGCAATTAATTACACAGAATCGTTTTGTTGAACCTACTACAACGGGGACGATTGAATGGTCAGGCTTAGGCCTGCTTTTTGTATATTTATTATTTCCTGCCCCGACTTTAGTTCAAAGAATGACTGGTGCAATCATTTTTTCTTTTATAGGAACTATGATTTTCTTTTTATTTTTAAGAAGAGTTAAACTTCGTTCTTCTTTAATTGTCCCAATTATTGGATTGATGCTTGGAGCAGTTATTTCTGCAGTGTCTACTTTTTTGGGACTCCTTTTTCAAATGACGCAAAGTATTGAAACTTGGTTCGTAGGTTCATTTGCTACTGTTCAGGTGGGAAGATATGAATATTTATGGCTGATTGTTATCGTTACTTTGTTTATTTTTATGTATGCTAATAGATTGACTTTAGCTGGACTAGGAGAAGATGTCGCAACAAGCCTTGGAGTTAATTACAATAGAATTGTTCTTTTTGGGACTGGTCTTATCTCTGTTGCTGTTGGAATTGTTGCAGCTGTTATTGGAAACTTACCTTTCTTGGGATTAATTGTTCCAAACATTGTTTCCATGTTTAGAGGGGATGATCTTAGGAGTAATTTACCTTGGGTATGTGTGATCGGAATGGGGACAATCACTGCCTGTGACATCATTTCTCGAACAATTATAAAGCCGTTTGAATTACCTGTTTCTTTAATACTTGCAACAGTGGGAGCGGTCGTGTTTATTACTATTCTATTGAGACGAAGAAAACCAAGGAGGCTGCGATGATCACATTAGATTATAGAAATAAAGAAAATGTCGAAGTCGATTCTAGCCTTCATAATGAAAGTAGATCAGCTAGTGCTTTTCGTTCTAAGAAGGAGGCAAGACGTTATTGGATTGTACTGACAACATTGATTGCTTTAGGTCTCCTTTCTTCATATGGACTTTTAGTTTATAACAATCCAGTTCCGATAGATTCACCTTCTTTTATCCCGGTTGTTAAGAGAAGGATAGTAGCTATTGTTGCAATGATTATTGCTGCAGTTTGCCATAGTTTATCGACAGTCGCTTTCCAATCTATTACAAATAATAAGATTATTACTCCTTCACTTTTAGGTTTCGAATCACTTTATTCAGCAATTCAAACGAGTACAATATTCTTCTTTGGTGCTAGTGCATTAATAAACTTTAATGGAATTGGATCATTTTTATTTCAAGTTGTTGTGATGGTCTTCATGAGTTTGATACTTTATGGGTGGTTACTTTCCGGTAAATACGGGAATTTACAACTTATGCTTTTAGTTGGAATTATTATTGGTACCGGGCTAAATTCTGTGTCAACTTTTATGAGAAAACTACTTGCGCCTTCAGAATTTGATATTTTACAAGCGAGATTATTTGGTTCTGTTAATCATGCAGACCCTGCATATTTTCCTGTTGTAATTCCTATGATCATAATTGTAGCGTTATTAATTTTTGCTCATTCTAAGAAGTTGAATGTTTTGTCACTAGGAAAGGATGTTGCTACTTCTTTTGGGGTTAAATATCAACCTAGTGTAATTTATACGCTTGTGTTAGTAGCTATTTTAATGTCTATCTCAACAGCTCTAATTGGGCCACTTACTTTCTACGGCTTTTTAGTAGCAACTTTGAGTTATCAGGCGGCGTCAACTTATGATCATAGATATATTTTCCCAATGGCTTTTGCTATAGGATTTTTAATAATGACGAGTGCATACTTTTTAATGTATCATGTATTCCATGCTCAAGGTGTAGTTTCAGTTATTATTGAATTATTTGGTGGAATCATATTCTTAACTATAGTTTTAAGGAAGAGGGCTTTATGATAAAAATCGATAACGTTAAAAAGTTCTATACTGATAAGGTGAAAATAGGACCTTTGGATATTGAAATACCAAAAGCGGGCTTTACTTCTTTAATTGGACCAAATGGCGCTGGAAAGTCTACGACACTTTTGATGATTGGAAGACTTTTAGATATGGATGAAGGTCAAATTCAAGTAGCGAATATGGATGTTGCTGAATCCAAATCAAAAGACTTAGCAAAAGTTTTGACTATATTGCGACAAGAAAATCATTTTGTAACGAGGCTTACTGTTAGACAATTAGTTGGATTTGGGCGCTTTCCGTATTCTAAGGGAAGATTAACTAAAGAAGATGAGGTTATCATTTCTAAATATATCGATTTCTTAGATTTAACTAGTTTAGAGAATAGATATTTAGATGAGCTTTCTGGTGGTCAAAGACAAAGGGCATATGTAGCGATGGTATTGTGCCAAGAGACTGAATATGTGCTATTGGACGAGCCTCTGAACAACCTTGATGTTGCGCGCTCTGTTCAAATGATGGAGCATTTGAGACGTGCAGCTAATGAATTCGGAAGAACAATTTTGACTGTTATGCATGACATAAATTTTGCAGCTAAATACTCTGATAAAATTTGTGCTATGAAAGATGGGCAAATTGCTGCTTTTGGAACAGTAGAAGAGGTTATGGACCCAACACTTTTGACAGATATTTTTGAAACAAAAATAGAAATTATCAAGGGTCCTTATGGGCCAATTGCTGTTTATTAGTTACAAAATGAGTATGCAAAAAAAGCTGCTGTCTATATTTTATAGGCAGCAGCTTTTTTTGCGATTGTCGATGATAGCTCTGTCCCACAGGTATTTCATTACTTCCGGTCCTGCGATGCTTCCAACAATAAACTTGTAAATTACTCATAAAATACAAAGGAATGCTTCGATTTTTCAAGTATCTACCAAATGAAAAATTTATCTCTGTATAATTTTTTATAAGAATTCAGCTTGGTTCTTTGTATGTAATATTGCATATAAGAGTGTATTGATAAAAGTGTAAGGGGTCACTATAATGAGGGCATAAAGATAAATCACATTTTCGTAGCAATAAAAAAGGAGGAAATAATATGGAAATCGCAATGGCAGTTTTGAAATTTGTAGGTGGCGTAATCCCGTTAATTCAAGAACTTTTGAAAGCATTTATGTAGGTTTATTAGTTAGCTATCATTTATCAATCATTATCATATCTTACTAAAAAAAGAACGGGGTGTTTTTTTCTGAATATTAAGAAAAAAACTAAAAGAAGAAAGTTCCTTTCCTGTTTATTAGTTAGTCTATGCACGATTAATTATTCATCTATTTCCTTCGCAGAAACACAAGTAGGTAATGCAACTGATGTAACCAAAAATGCTAGTGGCATTGATACTGGTATAGCAAATCTTAAATATAATAATCAAGAGGTTTTAGCTGTAAATGGTGATAAAGTAGAGAGCTTTGTTCCGAAAGAAAGTATCAATTCAAATGGTAAATTTGTAGTAGTGGAACGCGAGAAAAAATCACTTACAACTTCACCAGTCGATATTTCGATTATTGATTCTGTGGTGAATCGTACGTATCCAGGAGCGGTACAACTTGCAAATAAAGCTTTTGCAGACAATCAACCGAGTTTATTAGTGGCTAAGAGAAAGCCTTTGAATATTAGTATAGACTTACCTGGCATGAGAAAAGAAAATACAATTACTGTCCAAAATCCGACATATGGTAATGTGGCTGGAGCAGTAGATGATTTAGTATCTACTTGGAATGAAAAGTATTCTAAAACACATACGTTACCCGCAAGAATGCAGTATACAGAATCTATGGTTTATAGTAAATCACAAATCGCAAGTGCCCTTAACGTTAACGCCAAATATCTTGATAACAGTCTAAACATTGATTTTAATGCGGTTGCAAATGGAGAGAAAAAAGTGATGGTAGCGGCATATAAGCAAATATTTTATACCGTAAGTGCTGAACTACCTAACAATTCATCCGATCTTTTTGATAATAGTGTTACTTTTGGTGAGTTAACTCGTAAAGGTGTAAGTAATTCGGCCCCACCTGTTATGGTCTCGAATGTAGCTTATGGTAGAACTGTTTATGTAAAATTAGAAACAACATCTAAGAGCAAAGATGTACAAGCTGCTTTTAAAGCCTTACTTAAGAATAACAGCGTCGAAACGAATGGACAGTACAAAGATATTTTTGAAGAAAGTACCTTTACTGCTGTAGTATTAG
>NZ_QKQR01000056.1:0-26822 GCF_008042305.1 Bacillus sp. AY18-3
AGTCAGCTTTTTGTATATTACATTCTAGTATTTATCGGTCACAAAAGACATGTTCTCTCTTTTAAGTCGATATCGAAAATATTACCAATTTTTTCTTTTACAATGAAAACAAATAAAGAAACATTTACAACGACACTTATTTCGTTTAGAACTCCAATCATCATCACAATGATTCTTTTCTTTAGATTTCCACCAATCATCATTACAATGCTTTTCCTTAGAACTCCAATCATCATCACAATGATTCTTTTCTTTAGATTTCCACCAGTCATCACAACAATGCTTTTTCTTAGAACTCCAGCAATCATTTTTCCAGGACATTCTTTTATACCTCCCTTCAATAGGATTCATACTATTCTATGTTTTAGTAAAAGAATGGCTTGTTTATTAACCTATTATTTTACCTTTATATGATAGAGTGCTTTCTACTAGATATAGAATTCATACAAACTATGCTAATTTTCAAGAGATAGTTGAGAGAACTACTGGTTATGATATTAATCAACAAACACTTGTTGAAGGAAACGTTAAGATTTTAAATAATATCTTATCTTGGAGTACGCTTTTCTGAATGTATATTTCACAACAGCAAAGGTACTATATTAATGCAAACAAAGCCTATGTATATGGTATTTGTGAAGTAATAGGAAAAGCTGGGGATTCTTAAAGGAGCTGACTTATAAGAGGTTGTCTAAACTTTAAATTCAGCAGAATTAAATCCAATTCCCCTCATTAAACAAGCTTCAAATTATTAGAGGCCTGTTTTTATAGTTAATAAAGAAAAGAATGTCTAATACAATTGTTTGTTTTTTCCTTTCTATGTGTTTGTCTCTTACACTTTTAAGCTTGTGGACATACTTTACTAATAGAAAGGATTAGGGGGTGAGGTTTTGGGTTCTCGATTTAATAATTGTAAAAAGAAGTGTACATGTAAACAGGATGATTGTTGGGATGCTTTCGAAGAATGTAAAAAAGAACAAGAAGAACAAAATAAAAAATGCGATTGTTGCTGTGTACAAGGAATTAGAGATGAGCTTAAAAAATTAGTAAACAGAGCCGTGCGAATTACTACAGTAGGAAATAATTATGCAGGAACTGTTTCTTCAGTAACTTGCGATGTTGTAAAGCTTGCTAATAGTGCTGGGGTAGTTACGGTAATTATTTCTGTTTGTAAAATTGAAGCGATTGAACTTTTGTTGACATAGGAAAATAGCATAATTATGCCGTTTTTTGTAAAGCCATTCTTATGAATGGCTTTATTTTAATTTCGTATAAAAGGAGAATATATTCTTTATATAGAAATAGGTTTGAGGCTATAAAGAGTGATGTACGAAAGGAGAATGAGAGTGATTAAATTAGTACCCTTTAAAAGATCTGATTTCAAACAATTAATAAATTGGATTAATTCCGAAGAATTTTTAATACAATGGTCGGGAAATGCATTTACATATCCTTTAAATGAACAGCGATTAGAAAAATATATAGAAAGTGCAAATACACTTGCATTCAAAGTGATAGATGAAGAGACTAAAAAAGTAATTGGTCATATTTCACTTGGACAAATTGACAATATAAATAATTCTGCGAGGATTGGAAAAGTGCTAGTTGGTGATACGAAAATGAGAGGACGTTCTATAGGGAAACATATGATGAAAGCCGTACTTTGTATTGCTTTTGATGAATTAAAACTACATAGAGTAACTCTTGGTGTTTATGACTTTAATAAGTCAGCTATTTCTTGTTACGAAAAAATAGGTTTTGTAAAAGAAGGTTTATTAAGAGAGTCAAAAAGAGTAGGAGAAACGTATTGGAATTTATGGGAAATGAGTATGTTAGAATATGAATGGAGCGGTAAAAAATAATAGTTATCTATAACTATGTTATGTTAATTAAAAGGGGTATGGTGGGAAATTATGAATAAAAAAACGAAAATCATTACAGTTGCAGCTGTTTCAGGAGGAGGTAAAACTACTGTTACAGAAAAATTAACTCAAAAGTTAACAAATTCAAAAGCACTATATTTTGATAGCTATCACTTTAAAAACTGTCCTAGTGATATTTGTAAATGGATTGATGATGGAGCAAATTATGATGAATGGGTACTTACGCCATTAATTCATGATATTCAGCATCTTATACGAGAGGCTAATGTAGATTATATTATTTTAGATTATCCTTTTGCATACTTAAATAGTGAAATGCGAGAGTTTATTGATGTAACTATATTTATCGATACACCTTTAGATATTGCGATGGCTAGAAGAATTTTGCGAGATTTTAAAGAAGATACAATAGATGAAATACATAATGATTTGAAACATTACATGACATTTGCGAGAAAAGCATATTTAGAGGCAATTCATACTGTTAAGCCGAATTCGGATATTATATTGGATGGCTCTTTATCTGTAAGTAAAATAATTAATCATGCTGTAGAGGAACTTGGCCTGAGAGAAGTGATTGTCAATGGTTAAATGTATAGAGGAATATGTGCAAGTTGATGATTTTAAAATGTATACGAAAAAGTTTCAAGGAAAGAAGCTGCAGCCAGTTATTATAATGGAGGCAGGTTATGGCGATTATTCAAAGGCGTGGGACCATATTGCTGAAGAGTTGATGGAATATGGGACGGTACTTACATATGATCGAGCGGGATTAGGGAAAAGTGGGAAGAGTTCCAAGAGACGTATTAGTTCTGAAATGGTAAAAGATTTAAGAAGTTGCTTAGCGCAACTACAATTGAAACCACCTTATATTTTTGTAGGACATTCTTTTGGCGGTATAAATGCACGTTTATTTGCGACTTCTTATCCCAAAGATTTGCTGGGAATCGTTTTGGTTGATTCGACACCGGAAAATTATAAAGAAGATTTTCTGCCAATCATGTCTCCAGAATTTCAAGAAGCTTACTATAAACAGTTTGTATATGAAAGTTCTTATGAAGAGTTTATATTTAGTTTAAGTGAAGTAGATAGACATTGTAAATCAATGAATGATATTCCACTTGTCGTGTTAGCTGCGGGTAAAAAAGCTTTTTATTCGCCAGATGCCCAAATGAAATGGTTACAATTGCACGAAGAATTATTACGATTATCATACAATCATAAATTTGTAATTGCAGAAAAAAGCGGTCACTATATTCAAAAAGATGAACCATATTATGTAATAGATGCGATTAAGTGGATTGTTGAGGTAGGGGAGAGATAAATATATATGTACACGTTATTTCAATACAATTGGCAAGTAAGGGATGATTGGTTTAAGTGGTGTGAACAACTTTCAAAGGAAGAATTACTCCGCAAGCGTGTAGGTGGTGTTGGGAGTGTTTTAGAAACATTATTCCATATTGTCGATGTTGAGTACAGCTGGATTAGTGCGCTTCAGGGAAAAGAAGATAATGAACCGCAGTTTAAAGATTGTCAATCCATCCAAAAAGTGAAAGCGTTATCTGATTTATATAAACGAGAATTAGAAGATTTTTTACAAGAATGGTCATCTACCGTAGAATGTAAGATATTAAAAGCTTCATGGACGGATAAAACATATACATATGGTGAAGTTTTAAGACATGTAATTGTACATGAAATTCATCATATTGGTCAGCTATCTATATGGGCGAGAGAATTAAATCTTCAGCCTGTTTCAGCGAATTTAATTGGAAGAGGATTATAAATTTAGAAAACCGGCTTGCACTGTAAATGCAAGCCGGTTTTTATATAAAAGAAGATTTCCTAGTTGAAATCCTCGGCTTTTTTCTGACGTATATGTAAAAACATTAAAATTGTAATGATGAAGAAAATCAACAATGTTTGTATGATCAAATTTTTAAATTGAAGCAAAACTGTCCACGATGTAACAGCATCTTTAAAAGCTTGGAGTGCAGAGTACGAGGAAGAATCAAAACCGTACTGTAGTAACTTTTTTGTTTCAATAAAAGTACTGTTTTCTTCATTGGAGTCTAATATTACGGAAATAAGTCTAGTATCTCCTCGTTTTGCTGTACTGACAAAACTATAATTACCATTAGTTGAAAAACTAGTTTGTAAGCCGTCAACACCTTGGAGTTTAATGTTTTTATTAAGAGAATAAATCATTTTATTTGTGTTGAAAACTTTTGAGTCTTTGAAGGTAAATTGGTAAGAGGTTAGTTTCGTAACATTCAATACATCTGGAAAGTCTTTTACTAATTGTGTCGCTAGTTTAGCTACGTCTATAGCTGTTGTAGTTGATTGTTTATTTGTATCGTTATTCATTCCAGTAGCATTTAGAAACGGGGATGGTTGTGATAACTTTAGTTGTTTTGCTTTCTCATTCATTAAAAGTGTAAAGTTATCTTCGTTTCCAGCAATGTGTTCTGCAATGGCAAGTGCGGAACGATTATTCCCTGTCAAAAACAATGCATGAAGTAAATCACGAACTGTCGTTTTATCTTTCGAAGTTACTTGTATAGGACTCGTTTCTGCTCGGAAAACTTCGTTACTTATTTTTACTAATTCATCTAACTGTATTTTTCCTTCATTCAGTTGTTCCAGTGTGATATACTCTGTCATTAATTTAGATAAAGTAGCTGATTGTATAGGAGTTTCTTCATTTTTTTTATAAACAACTTCACTTGAATTAGCATCTATTAAAATAGCTGATTTAGCTTGAATAATTGGACCATTTACATAGAGGTAAAAATATAAAACGATAAGTGCTGTAATAACAAAAGATAAGAATAAAATTGTGAACTTTTTCAAGAATTGCATAAGCGATCCTCCTACTATGACATCAATAATACTATTGTAAAAAGGAATGCTTAATTAGGAAGAAAGAAAAGGTAAAGAATTTCTAAAGAATTATAAAGGATTATTAAATTTTGGATTTTAATGGAAAATAAAAGGTCTAATTTCTTATATGGTAAGAAATTGGACCTAAAATTAAGTTGTATTAACATTTATATGGTTGTAATTTTACAGTGAAAGTTGTTTTTTTATCATCACTATATACTTCAATTGTTCCTTTATGCAATTCCACAATACTTTTTGCAATTGCCAATCCGAGTCCAGATCCACCAGTGTTCGTAGAGCGAGATTTTTCAACGCGATAAAAACGTTCAAAAATATGAGGTAAATCCGTACTAGGAATAGGTTGGCCGTAATTTGTTATATCTATAGTAATCATATTATTGCTTTCATAGGCAGCAAGGTCGATATATCCACCGTCGTTTCCATAAGCGATAGCATTTATAATAAGATTTTCAAACACTCGTACTAATTTGTCTCCATCAGCTAATACCATGAGTTTTTGAGATGGGAAAGAAGGTCGACATTCTATATTAGCTTCTTGAACTTGTATGCGGAATTGAACAGTTAATTGCCCAAGTAGCTCTACAATATCAATGGGAACAGAATATAAACTTAACTCTTTATTTTGAACACGTGTATATTCAAACAAATCATTCATTAATGCGTTAAGACGGGTTACTTTATCGTAAATGACTTGTATATAATGGCGTAATTCTACTTCATCTCTATAATTATCATGGTGGATTAAATTTACGTATCCAACTATGGAGGTAAGAGGAGTACGTAAATCATGCGATACATTTGTAATAAGTTCACTTTTTGCTTGTTCTGCCTGTCTCTCTTCATCTATTGAGACTTTCAATTGTTCAACAATGTGATTAACCCCGCTTGCTAACTCTTCCAGATAATTATGATTTACGATAGAAACTTTATGATTGAAGTTTCCATTTGCAATATAACGAATCTCTTCTATCATTTTTTTAATACAAGTTTCATAATAAATCTTTTTTTCATGACGATAAAAAATGTATAGGTAGGATGAGAAAATAGAAAATAAAAACAAATAAGATACAATCATCATCCATAGAGATTCCTTTATTCCTTTATATTTTTCATATCCAAAAATTCTAATGAATTCTTTTCCGAGCTCGCTTAACGTAAGTGAACTTTCAATTACACTTGTAACAAGGCGATATATAATTAATTCAGTAATAGGAGTAAGTGTGATGGCTAACATAAACCAAAAAATTAACTTCCATTTTGGGATATCTTTTAATATATCAAATGCTTCATTTCTCAATTTTATAGCCTACTCCCCAAACAGTATGAATAAACTTCTCTCCATTCATTCCTGTTTCAAGTTTATCTCGTAAATTACTAATGTGAACCATTACAGTTTTATTTGAACCATAACCATCTTCGTTCCATACGCGTTCAAAAATTTCTTCGGAACTAAATACTCTTCCGGTATTACTTGCAAGTAAATATAAAATATCAAATTCAATAGATGTAAGTTTAATATATTCTCCATTTACTTTAACAGTATGATTATGTTTGTGTATTTCAGCAGAACGAATACGAATAATACCATCTTCATTTTTGGAGGAAGTGGTATTTTGGAAAGATGATCTTCGTAACAAAGCTTTCACTCTAGCTACTAATTCTAATGGATTGAATGGCTTAATCATATAATCATCTGCACCTGTCATAAGACCTAATATTTTATCCATATCTTCTGCTTTTGCACTCAGCATAAGAATAGGTACAGTATTATTCTCACGAACTTCCTGGCAAACTTCTAATCCATTGCGTTTTGGCATCATAATATCCAAAACCATAAGGTCAACATCATATGTAGAAATCATTTGCAATGCCTCATCGCCATCGTATGCTTTATAAATGTTATAGCCTTCATTTCGCAAATAAACAGCAAGTAACTCAACAATTTCTTTATCATCATCAATAATTAATATGTTTTTATTCATTATGTAGTTCCTTTCCTTACAAATCATTAACATTACTATAATATCAAACATTTATGTATTTTGTAGCAATGATTCACCATAAAATTTCATGTAACGTATAAAAAAGGGATTAAAACATTCATAACGAATACAAATAAAAAGGATATTTAAATACAGCGTTATATTGAAAGTTAGGAAGAAAGGTGACTTGAGATGTTATATAAGGATATATATTCATTTACTCCAACTGGAAAAATTGAAAATGATATAAAATCATTTCTATTAAAATACAATAAAGAACTTACTTATAAACATTCAATTCGGGTGGCAAAAGAAGCCCGTAAAATTGCGATTACGTATCATGTAAATGAAGAAAAGGCAGCGATTGCAGGATATTTACATGATATTAGTGCAATCTTTCCAAATGAAGATCGGGTTGCAGTTGCTGAAGAATTTGGAATAGAGATATTACAAGAAGAACGAGAATTTCCAATGATTATTCATCAAAAGTTATCGAAAGTAATTGCAAAAGAGATATTTAAAGTGGATGATGAAGAAATCTTAAATGCAATTTGCTGCCATACTACACTACGTAAACTTGCAACGAAAATGGATTTAGTGTTATTTGTTGCTGATAAAATAGAATGGGATCAAAATGGAGCACCACCATATTTAGTAGAAGTAAAAAAAGAATTAGAAAAATCTTTAGAACATGCTGCTTTTGCATATATTTCATATTTGTGGGATAGAAAAGACACGTTGAAAGTTATACATCCATGGCTAGAAGATGCATATTGGCAGTTAAAAGAAATTGTAGAGTAGAAAGGAATTAAGAATGCAATTAAAAGAATATATGAATGAAACATTCCCTGGAGTTAAATTAGTACCACATATATACTTTCAATGGGAAAATCATTTGCATTTTCATTTTGGGAAAGGGAAAGACCTATTTGTAGAAAGAACCGACGATGTAAATAGGGAATACTTCACTCAGCTTTATACATATAATAAATACTTATTTGAAGATATATTTTCAAAAGAAGATGAAGTTTTTTTAGTAACAAATGTTTATCGATTTAAAAAGGAAAATGTGAAAAATCCGCAGAAAATTAATATATATAGACGTTTTATTCATAATAGAGATTTAAAGTATCATATAAGGCAAGAAACAATACCTTTTTTATTTGAAGAAGAAGAAGCTGACTTGTATTGTACTTATCAATTTTCATTAAAATGTTTTGCTTGTGATATAAAGTATACACCGCTTATTCAAGCTGCAAATCATGAAGATTTTCTAGGTCTTTATCCTCGTTTTGGACGCAAAAAAGAAATTTCTTATCCAGATGTATTTCTCATAAATGCAACAAAAGATATTATCATGTTTATTTACGATGATAGAGGATGTGAAGTAATTGCGAAGAATAAAGAAACAATACGAAATTTATATGAGAAATATAAAGAGTGGATTCCAGATTATGAATGAGGAAGTATAGATAAAGTATTTACATGATAACAATAGGGGAAGTGAAGCATGTAATGAAACGTATTGCAATCGTATCCGCATGGGAACCAGAACTTACGTATTTGCATCAATATTATCCAAGTGAACGTATTGAAAAACGAGCAGCTTGGAAATTTCATTTTCATTATATTAATAATATGGAAGTTATCTCCGTAATAACTGGAGTTGGGAAAGTAAGTTGTGCTAGTTGTGTGCAATTATTAATTAGTGAGTTTCAGCCAGATGAGTTGTTTATGACAGGAATATGCGGAAGTCTATCAAATAAGGTGAAAAATGGACATATTGTAGTAGCCCTTAATGCAATACAACACGACGTTACTGCTGCTGGTTCAGGGGAAGATATTTTTAATTTATATAATGGTAGGACAGCACCTATTGAAACAACAAAGTCACTTGTAAGAAGAATAAAAAAGATACGATCTTATGATCCGATTCATTATGGTACATTTTTATCTGGAGATCAACGTATCCGTAGTTCAGAAATGAGATATTTACTCCATACTGTATATGGAGCATTAGCGGTTGATCAAGAAGTGGCAGCTTTTGCTTATGTGTGTCAAATCAATAACAAACCTTTTCTTAGTTTAAAAGCTGCATCAGATCAAGCAAATGATAAAACGAAAGAGGAACAAAAAATCTTTAAAATGTTAGCGTGTGAACGAGCGTGCGAGCATTTAATTGCTTTTTTACGTGTACATGAGATTAATGTAGTAAATAATAGATAGTAAGAGGGGGTAATATTGGAAAGTACAAATAAAATAGCTATTCTGGGTGCAAACGGAAACGCAGGGAAATTCCTTGTAAACGAAGCGTTAGAAAAGGGATATCAAGTAAAAATATTAACAAGAAATTCTAATAATATCAAAATAACAAATGAAAATTTAGAGATTATTAATGGAGATGCACGTGATTTTGTTTCAATACGCAAATTACTTAAAGGGTGTCGAGCTGTAATTAATGCGGTAGGTCAACCAAAAAATGAATCTTATATTTTTAGCACAGTAACGAAGCATATTTTAGAAGCAATGAAAGAATTTGAAATAAAAAGATATATACTAATTTCTGGAGGTTCTTTAGATGTTACAGGAGATCAAAAGGGAATTGTAAATAAAATAGGAGCTACCTTGTTTAAAGTATTTTTATCAAAGATGATGCAAGATAAATATAAAGAATTGCAAACTATTCAAGGTAGTGATGTAGATTGGACAATTGTTAGATTACCATTTGTTATGGAAGGGAAGAGCATTGGAAATATAAAAGAGAGTTTAGTAGATATGCCAGGAATCAAAATTCAAAATAGTGATATTGCACCATTTGTTATAAAACAAATTAACAGTGAGAGATATGTAGGGAAGTGCCCGTTTATTTCAAATTAAATGTTAAAGAATGATGGGTAGAGTGAAACTAGTACATTTTACGTATTTGAATGCTAAGTTTAACACGAGTAAGTGGGGGAGAATTTTATATGATTCAATACAAAAGATGCAGTGAAGTAAGTATAGATTTAGTGTATGAAGCTTTTAAAGATGGATTTTCAGATTACATTATTAAAATGGAAGTTTCAAATGAAGATTTTATAAAAAGGTTTTTGGGACCAGAAGGGAATTCACTAAAACATTCCTTTCTTGCTTTAGACGGTAACAAATCTGTTGGTGTAATACTTGGCGGGATAAAGGATTATGAAAACATAAAAACAATGCGTTGTGGAACATTAGCGGTTCATCCTAATTACCGCGGTATTGGTGTGAGTCAAAAATTATTTGAACTACATAAAGAAGAGGCGCTTCAAAATGAGTGTAAGCAACTTTTTCTTGAAGTCATTGTATGCAATGACCGAGCGATTCATTTTTATACGAAATTAGGCTATGAAAAAGTGTACGATCTATCTTATTATAATTTAAAAGATATGACTAAAATAATAAATAAAGATTGTAAGGGAATTGAAGTAAAACAATTAGAATTTCCAGCTTTTAAAGTTGAAATTCAGAAATGGTTACACTTCCATATAAATTGGCAAAATGATATGGATTATATCGGAAAAACAAACAATACATTTTATGGTGCATATGTCGATAATGATTTAAAAGGTTCTATATGTATGAATGAACAAGGTAAAATTAGTTTTCTTTTCGTAGACAAAGACTATAGAAATCGTGGTATTGGATCAAAATTATTACAAGTAGCAACAGAAAACTTAAATGTATCAAGTTTATCAATTGGGTTTCCAAACAACAATTTACTGGAAGGGTTTTTAAAGAAAACTGGATTTGAAAAGAATTCATTAGCACAATATGAAATGTATGTATTATTATAAAAAGCGAAAGGAGTCATTCTTTCGCTTTTTATTTTTGTGCTATATTGATATTTTACTTTGTATAATATTCTTTTTTTATGTAGAATAGATAGGATGGGAGGGGATGAAATGAATAATGGATTAAAGTTTAAGATTTTTGAATTGCATTGTTTCGTTCAAAAGACTTATTCTGATATTAAAATAGCATGTGATATTGCTATTTATCAAGAAAACACTTCTAAATATTTAATTTCATTAGGATTTTTAAATAAATCATATATGACTTATATAGAAGCAAAAAGATTTTATCGTGAAAATGAAGAACTTATAAGTGTAGAATTTGATAATTTCTTTCATACATATGATAAATTAGAACAAGAATTAAAAAAAGTTATTTCAACTGAAGATAAGAATCCTTCATTGCTACATAGCAGATTTGATCAGTTTCAGCAAAAAGTTGAAAATATAAATGACCTAATAAAAGTATTGCAAAACGCTCGTTAAAGAATACTTTTTCTTTTTCATATAGAAAGTATGCATTAAAAACATATTAGGGATATGACATATTGAAGAGGTGACTTTTGTTGATGACAGAAGTCATCTTTTTATAATACGGTTTTGCGTAATGTGATGTACTTTTTATTTTTTCTATTTTTGATAGGAATACATTTAAGCAGTTTCATATTTTAGGAAATTATACGAGGAAAATAAAATGAAGAATAAAAAAGAAATAGCTATAGTTGTATTAACAACAGGATTAGTTTTAACAAGTGTAGCACCATACGGAGTAGTTTATGCAGAAGAAACGGGTCAAATGCAAGTTGATATTCAAGAGGGTTCGTTCCGTACAGGTGAACTTACACAACCATCACAAAAGACGCCAGAGAATGTAGTGAAAGATGCACTTAAGGAAAAAACCGAGCATGCTTTGTCTCCAAAACAAGTTAGTGGGGACAAAGGGGTAGATTACAACGTTGTTCAAAAACGTGCTTCTTATGATGGGACTACACTTGTACGTATGCAACAAATATATGAAGGTAAAGAAGTATATGGACACCAATTGACTGCTCATGTAGATAAAAAGGGTATTATTAAAAGTATTTCAGGAGAAAGTGCACAAAATTTAACACAAGAAGATTTAAAGAATGCTAGTAATTTATCAAAAGAAGAAGCAAAACAATATATTTATACGAAGTACGGGAACGATATTAAATTTATTTCTGAGCCAGAAGTTAAGGAAGTTATTTTTGTTAATGAAAACCATGGACAGGCTACCAATGCATATCAAGTTACATTTGCCGCTGCAACACCAAACTATGTATCTGGAACTTATTTAGTGAATGCTCATAATGGTGATATGTTGAAAAATATGGTGCAAGAGTCAGATTTAAAAGTAAGTGAAGAGCATGTTGAAGCTATTAAGGAGAGTAAAAAAAGCAATTTTAAATCATTAACCGGAACTGGAAAAGATGATTTAGGAATAACTCGTACATTCGGTATTTCTGAACAAAGTAATGGGAAATATGCGCTTGCAGATTACACAAGAGGGCAAGGAATTGAGACATATGATGTGAATTATAGAGATATTAGTTTTGAAGGAAAATATTATCCTGGTATATTAGCAACTAGTACTTCAACAACATTTAATGATCCAAAGGCGGTAAGTGCCCATTTCTTAGCAACAAAGGTATATGATTTTTATAAAGATAAATATAAGCGTAATAGTTTTGATAATAAGGGGAACAAAGTAGTATCAGTTGTACATGCATGGGATTCTGGAGAAACAGATGATCCTAAAAATTGGAGTAATGCATTTAGTGCTAATGTTAACAATGTTAGTATGCTTATATATGGTGATTCAATGGTTAGAGCGTTTGACATAGCAGGCCATGAATTTACGCATGCGGTTACATCTAGCGAATCTAATCTTGAATTTTTCGGAGAATCTGGGGCAATTAACGAGGCATTATCTGACATTATGGGAACGGCTATTGAGAAATATATAAATAATGGGGAATTTAACTGGACAATAGGAGAACAAAGCGGATCAGTTCTCCGTAATATGAAAACTCCATCTTCAGTCAAATTTTTTGATGGAGTACCGTATCCAGATGATTATAGTAAATACAGTAATTTAAACGGAGAAGATAATGAGGGCGTTCATTTCAACTCAAGTATTATTAATAAAGTCGCGTATTTAATTGCACAAGGTGGCACTCATAACGGTGTAACTGTAAATGGCATTGGTGAAGATAAAATGTTTGATATTTTCTATTATGCAAATACTGATGAATTGAACATGACATCTAATTTCACTGAATTAAGATTAGCGTGTCTTAAAGTTGCAACGAACAAATATGGTGCGAATTCAATTGAGGTTGAAGCGGTTCAAAAAGCTTTTGATGCAGCGAAAATTAAAGGGACAGTGAAAGACAACGAAAAAACCGCAGAAAACCAAATCCCAGAGTTAACTGTACCGTTTACAATTACACTGCGTGTAGGTGATACGTTTGACCCGATGAGTAATGTAAAAGCTGTTGATAAAGAAGATGGTGAATTAACAAATAAAGTAAAACATAAAGGCAATGTAGACACTTCTAAACCAGGTACATACATTGTGGATTACTCGGTCGTTGACTCTCAAGGGGGGAATGCAACGGCTACACAGACGGTAATTGTAGAGGGAAATGGAGAAACATTAGATTTAAAGCCTACATTAACAGTGCCAACTGCAACGACAATTCATGTAGGAGATTCATTTGATCCAATGGCAAAAGTATTAGCTATTGATAAAAAAGACGGCGATCTTACTTCTAAAGTAAAAGTTGATGGTGAAGTAAATACCTCTAAAGCAGGTACTTACGTATTAACGTACATAGTTACAGATTCTAAAGGTCATAAAGTAACTGCGGAACAAACTGTAACGGTCAAAGTTAGAGATGAAGTTAAAAATGAAATACCAATACTAAAAGTACCTGCTACAACTACAATTACTGAGGGGGATCAATTCAATCCAATGGTAGGAGTATCAGCTACTGATAAGGAAAACGGTGACCTTACTTCTAAAGTAGTTTATGAAGGAGATGTAGATACCTCTAAAGCTGGTACTTTTGAAATAATATATAGTGTCACAGATTCTGTAGGTAATGAGGTACATGCAATACAAAAAGTATTGGTGAAGGATAAAGACACTAGCAAAGCTAAAGGTATTACTAATAACAGTAATAACGGTAATATCCCGAACAGCATTAATTCTGATAAAAAAGAATCTACATATAAAGAGCTTCCCAACACCGGTGCCAGTACAACTAACAGTGCAACAATGGGCATATGGATGGTTATTGCAGGTACAGTACTCACTTTGGCTCGCAAATTTAGAAAGATATAAAAATAATAGTAGGGATTATTTCTCACACAATAATTATTAGATGAATTTTTTACTTAATAAGATTTTAGTATTTAAGTAGTGTATTTTGCTTCTATAAAAATTTGTGCTTGGACGCTATTTTGCCTACAGACCTACATTACATATAAAGCACGTTACTATTCTCATTCAAATAAAAGAATAGTGACGTGTTTTTTTGATTTAAAAATAGCCAAAATTCAAAAGGTCATGGGTGTGGAAGTAATTCTAATCTGCCATTGATAAGTTACTAAAAACACTTTGTTTTAATGAAAGTTTAACTCTATATGACAACATGAGATTTTCGATATTTACCAGGTGTTTCGTTAGTGAATTTTTTAAAAATTTTAGTAAAATAGCTTTGATCACTAAAGTTGAGTGAAGCACATATGTCTGATAAGGGATAGGTTGTGAAAGTTAATAATTTTTTTGCTTCTTCAATTCGTTCACGTTGAATGTACTCAATTAATGAAATACCGACTTCTTTTTTGAATAATATAGATAAATAATCCGAATTTATGTTTGCAAATTTAGCAAGTTGTTTAACAGATATTTGATTGTAAATATTTTCAAAAATATAGTTTTTGCAAATAGCGATAGTCTTTGAGTGTTTCTGTACTTTTTGTGCTTTTACACGGTCTGCAAAAGTACAGAAAACATTCCTTAATAAATCCCAAACAGATTCTGCGTCTTTTAAATCCTCTGTCTTTTGGATGTATAGATCATAAATCTTGTAAGCAATCCCGGAAGGAAGTCCTCCTTTTATCGCATATCTAGTAGCAAGTGTGATGGATGAAATACAAATGTTTTTATGACGTCTTAATTGATGGAATGAAGATAAGGATGAAAGAGTCTCTTGTTGGAATTCATAATAATATTTGAGTACGCTTTCTTTATCCCCGTTTTCTATAGCTCCAAGTAGTTGGTTCTCTATATACAAATTATGACAGATGGATTCGTTTTTTTGCATTGAAATATATACATCCTCGTTTAAGATACTGCTATGACTTACATGAAATGAGTCACTGTTATTTGAAAAGGTACTTACATCTGAATTTTTTTTATAGAGAATGTTATAGAACAATATTGCTATATTTACAAAGAAATTTTGATCTTTGACTGACAATGAAAAATAATGGTCTCTTGTTCTTTTATAATTCGAAATAAAATTAAGGTTACTATCCGTTTTACTTGTAGAAAAATTTACATGTGTCAAGGGCCCAATAATAACAGTACCGTTCACCATATAATGGCTCTTTATGTGAATTAAAATGAAGTGCCCTAAATATTGGTGAGTTCTGAAGATAGGCGAATTATATGAATCATTTTTTTGAAAAAGCACATGTAACTGTTCTATTTTTGATTTATAAAACGAATGTGAATCATCTTTTGATGTAAATTCTAAAAGAATATTTTTGTTACAATCTAAAAAACAAACTGGAATTTCAAAATATCGGAAAAACATATTACAAATGTACTCTATCTCAACTAGACTGAGCTTTTTATTCATATTATTCCTCCTTACAGTTGTGTGTAATAGTTGAATGTTTATATATTCCTTTTTTTCATAAGTAGAAACGGAAAAACTTTATCTATAAAAATTATAAACTTCTAAGAATAATACCATAATTTAACATGATTAGCACATATTATTTGAATATACAGGTAATAGTTTTAGGGAGTAACGTAAAATATGAATTGTCATACTTATTCGTTGTTCATTGTTTATATGTATCAAAAATGATTAAGATTGGATTTTAAATAGGGATAGGAAGGGAGAGATTAATGAATTGAAGTTAAGTTAAGTAATTAATGAAAATTTGCGATAGAAGTTAATATGTAACGATTTTTGAAGTAGAGATATAAGTGCAATTCAGGGGAAAAACTACATATATCATACGGAGGGACAACGTAATAATAGAAAATAAGAAGAGTGAATAAGTGATTGTAAACAATGGATTGTTGGACGACTATGTTTTAGGTTACTCGTTTAAATCTGGTACTTGGCACACTATTACTTTTAAGAGGGTAATAGTAATAAAGAGATTTTTAAAATGATAGAAGTAGTAAAGGGGATAAGAGAAATGAAAAAAATATTTAGTGTGCTTTTAGTATTTTTCTTAACATTTTCTACATGGTCTAGTGTATTAGTAAAGGCAGCTTCACCATCCAAAGGTACTTTAACGATTCATAAATATGAACAAGAAAAAGATGGCGCACCGGGGCTAGAAGGTGATGGCTCTGCAAATCAAGAGGTACCAACAAATGCGAAACCGTTAAAAGGTGTAACGTTTGAAGTGAAAAGGGTTGCGTCGTTTGAAAAAATTTCAAACGATGGGAAAATCGTGAAAGAAGATGTGAAGCCTGTAATGGGAGCAACTCCAACTCAAGTAGTAACAGATGGTAACGGACAAGCTGTATTAAAAGATCTTCCGCTAGGACGTTATGAAGTCAAAGAAGTGGCAGGACCTCCGCATGTTAACCTAAATCCAAATACGTATACAGTGGATATTCCATTAACGAATAAAGAGGGTAAGGTACTAAACTATGATGTTCATATGTATCCGAAAAATGAGATTAAACGTGGTGCAGTTGATTTAGTAAAAACTGGTGCAAATGAAAAAGCATTAGCAGGTGCAGTATTCTCTTTATTAAAAAAAGATGGTACAGAAGTGAAAAAAGAGTTAGCAACAGATGGTAATGGGCATATTCGCGTGCAAGGATTAGAGTATGGGGAATACTATTTCCAAGAGACAAAAGCGCCGAAAGGGTATGTACTAGATCCGACTAAACACGAGTTTTTTATAAAGACCTCCGGAACTATTAACGAAGATGGAACAATTACTTCTGGTACAGTAGTTAAAGTAGAAGTGCAAAACTATGAAGAACCAAATATTGATAAAAAGATTAACGGGAATTTGGAAGCGTTACCAATCAATCCGTTAACTAATTACAATTATGATATCAAAACATTAATTCCAGAAGACATTAAAGAATACAAAAAATATGTAGTAACAGATACTTTAGACGATCGTTTAATGATTCAAGGAAAACCAGTCGTAAAAATTGATGGAGCGGAAGTAAATGCAAGCATTGTAGAGGTAGCTGTAGAAGGCCAAAAAGTAACAGCCACAGTAAAAGATTTCACAAAGTTAGATGGTAAAAAAGAATTTCATTTACAAATTAAATCACAAGTAAAAGAAGGAGTACTATCTGGTTCGGAAATTTTAAATACAGCAAAAATTAATTTTATAAATAAAAATGATGTAATTGGAGAAAAGGAATCTAAACCTGTAGTTGTTGTTCCGACAACTGGAATTATCGAGTTAACAAAAGTTGATGGTGCTGATAAGAAGAAATTAAAAGGTGCGGAGTTTGTACTTAAAGATAAAAATGGAAAAATAGTTGTTGTGGCAGGTAAAGAAGTCACAGGTGTATCAGATGAAAATGGTGTTATTAAATGGACTAACATTCCGTATGGAGACTATCAAATTTTTGAAACGAAAGCACCAATTTATACAAAAGAAGATGGTATAACAGCTTCATATCAATTATTAAAGGACCCTATTGATGTAAAGATTAGCGAAAATAATCAAACGGTTAAATTATCGATTGAAAATAATAAAAGTGGATGGATTCTTCCTGTAACGGGTGGTATCGGAACGACTCTATTTACTGTACTAGGTCTTGCGTTAATGGCTACAGCGTCATTTGTTTTCTTTAGAAAAAAGTTTGCTAATAATTAAGGTTTTAGGAACATGTAACCAAGTGATGTGAAAAGGGGAGAAGCAAAATGCTTCCCTCTTTTCGATATTTTAGTATATACAGAGGTGGAAATATGAAACGAAATCTTGTTTTAGGAGGTATTTTTTTATTTGGATTAGCTATTTTTTTATATCCTACTATTAGTAATTGGTTGGCGACTCGTGCACATTATTCTGAGATTAGCTCCTACGATAAGAAGATCAAAGTACTACAAAAGAAAGAAGTTGAACGTAGGGAAAAAGAAGCAACCGAATATAATAAACAAGTTCAAACTTCCATGAAAACATTTGCAGATCCATTTTCTGAAGAAAAAAATAATCATCAAGCGTATGCCGATGCGTTAAATTTAGGTGATGTAATGGGGTATATTGAAATATCGAAAATTAATATAAAACTGCCAATCTATCAAGGGACCTCTGAGGAAGTATTGAGTCGCGGGGTAGGTCATTTAGATTATTCTTCACTTCCAGTAGGTGGAGAAAATACGCACACTATTTTAACAGGGCATCGTGGTTTACCATCATCAAAATTATTTACAGATTTAGATAAGTTGAGTGAAGGAGATCTTTTTTATATTCATTCTTTAGACAAAATTCTTGCTTATAAAGTAGATCAAATTAAAGTAGTGTTACCACACGAAACGGACGATTTAAAAATTGTGGAAAATAAAGATTATATAACATTAATTACATGTACGCCTTATGGAGTAAACACAAATAGATTACTGGTTCGAGGTGAGCGTGTGGAGTTTAACGAGAAAGAAAAACAAAAAATGCGTAAAGAGATATTTATGTTTAATAAGTGGACCGTAGTAATCTTAATCCTATTATTATGTCTGTTACTAGTCGCAATTTATAAGAAAAAATTAACTCGATAGAATGAATTTATTTATCCTGTATTAATGGGCAGTGGGACCGAAAATCCAGAGATAAGTAAAGAAGGTATATAGGGGATGAAGTAAATCCTCACTGAAAAAAGTTTCACTTTATTCGACTGTAGAAAAAATACGGTAAAGGTGGGAACAAAGGAATTGAGGTTACAATTAAAGTTGGTAAGTATTCATTTTATGGTTTTGTTAATGTTATGTGTAAGTTTTGTCGTATATGCACCAAAAGAAGCATATGGATCCACGACTAACTTAGAAGGTCTAGGGGATATATCGCGTTATAATGCTGTTGTCTTTGGTAACCATATAGCAGTAGGTGGAGACATTGAAGGAGCAATTGCAGTTCAAGGTGATATGGATGCATCTGGTTATACAATTGTAGGTGCAGCAGCGGGAACATCTAATATAGTTGGGGAAAAATGGGATGATAAGGGATATCCATCCTTGTTATTGTCTGGAAAATTTAAAAAATCAAGAGAGGAATCTTTTATCATTCAAAACGGAATAGTCGTAATGACAAAAGAGAGTGATCCAGATCGTATCATACAATCTTCTTATGATCGTATCGTTTATAAAGAAAAACTAGAAATTGACGCGAAATTTAATGAATTTCACAACATAGTGAACCAAGTCAGTAAAAATGCAGGTCAATATAAAA
Source organism: Bacillus sp. AY18-3 (assembly GCF_008042305.1). Taxonomy (NCBI): domain Bacteria; kingdom Bacillati; phylum Bacillota; class Bacilli; order Caryophanales; family Bacillaceae; genus Bacillus; species Bacillus sp. AY18-3. The sequence goes on from NZ_QKQR01000056.1 coordinate 19,279, forward strand.
CGAATACCCCAATTCCAAATATGAGTTATGGAATCGGAAAAGATATAAACAATCCTAATATTTATGTTTCATCAGAACTGGTAGGGAAAATCAATTTAGATATAAGAGATGTCTTTTTACCTAATGCTAAAGGAAAAGATTTTATCGTTATGTATTCGGATGCAATAGAGGTTACATTTAAAAATGGTGCTATCTTATATGACACGAACAATATTGGTAGGGCTACAGATATAATTCCTACATCACAACCCTATTCTCCTAATTCACCGTTCACTGAGTTATACGGGAAGGTGATTTGGATTTTTCCTAATGCAAAAAAGATCTCAACAGAGGGATATGGTGTCGTTGGGAGTGTGTTTGCTCCAAATGCTGTATTAGAAACAAAAGGCGGTTCGATTAATGGACAAGCATTTGTCGGTGCAGTACAACAAACTGGCGGATTTGAATTTCACAATTTCAAATTTAATTGGCAACATTGGAACAAGCCTAGTACAGGAAAAGTAAAGATAAAAAAAGTAGATAGTAATAATGATAATAAAGAATTGATGGGGGCAAAGTTTCATATTGAAGATTCAAATAAAAAAGTAGTTGGTGAGTTAGTAACAGATGAAAAAGGGGAAGCGATATCAAAAGAATTACCAATAGGTAACTATACTCTTGTGGAAACAGAAGCACCTAAAGGTTACGAATTATTAAAAGATAAAATAGCTGTAAAAATAGAAAAAGATGCAGTAGTAGAAATTAAAATAGGAAATAAGAAATTACCAGATCCGATGGGGAAAATGAAGCTAGTGAAAGTAGATACGGGAGATAAAAATAAAAAGCTAGCAGGAGCAAAGTTTCATATTGAAGATTCAAATAAAAAAGTAGTAGGTGAGTTAGTAACAGATGAAAAAGGGGAAGCGATATCAAAAGAATTACCAATAGGTAACTATACTCTTGTGGAAACAGAAGCACCTAAAGGTTATGAATTATTAAAAGATAAAATAGCTGTAAAAGTAGAAAAAGATGTAGTAGTAGAAATTAAAATAGGGAATAAGAAATTACCAGATCCAATGGGGAAAATGAAGTTAGTAAAAGTAGATACGAGTGATAAAAATAAAAAGCTAGTAGGGGCAAAGTTTCATATTGAAGATTCAAATAAAAAAGTAGTAGGTGAGTTAGTAACAGATGAAAAAGGAGAAGCGATATCAAAAGAATTGCCAATAGGTAACTATACCCTAGTGGAAGTAGAAGCACCTAAAGGTTATGAATTATTAAAAGATAAAATAGCTGTAAGAATAGAAAAAGATACAGTAGTAGAAATTAAAATAGGGAATAAGAAATTACCAGATCCGACTGGGCAATTTGAAATTGAGAAAGTTGATGATAAGGATATTAATGTAAAACTAAAAGGTGCTGTATTTCAAGTTTTAGATAAAGAAGGTAAAGAAGTTACTAGATTAACAACGGATGAAAAAGGAAAGGGGATTTCCCACCAGTTAGTACTTGGAAAGTATACGATTAAAGAAATAAAAGCGCCAAACGGATATATGTTACTTAGAGAACCAATAGAAATAGAAATTACAGAAGCGGTAAGGACACAAAAACTAACAGTGAAAAATGTGAAAAATAATTGGGTAATCCCTAATACTGGTGGCAGCGGAACAACAAGTTTTTACATGATTGGTTTTGTGCTAATGTTTGGCGTGCTATATTTCTGTAAGAAAAATCGTTACATTAGATAGTTTTTAGGGGATGAGTTCGGTATTGTACTAGATTCATGCTACTAAATTTGTTGAAGAAGGAAAGATAATAGTAAACATAGAATATATTAATAAATTAAAATGTTTACGAGGCGAAAGTGTTGGTAATAAATCAAGACGAAATTAAAGGAGTAGTCGGAGCTGGAGTGTTTAATAATAATCCAGGTTGGATTCAAACGCAAGAAGACGAACTTAACTTACTAGATAAAGCTACATGGAAAAATAGATTTGAACACAACTCTATTTCAGCTATTTTAGCGGAGCATGTATGGGAACACTTTACGTTTGAAGAAGGTGTAAGAGCAGCTGAAATTTGTTATGAATTTTTAAAGCAAGCAGGGAATATTCGTTGCGGCGTTCCTGACGCATTTTTCCGAGATGAAGCATACCAAAATATAGTTCAAATAGGCGGACCTGGCCCGAAAGATCATCCAGCAGCAAGTCATAAAATTGTTCATAATTATAAAACATTAACGAAAATGTTTGAAATTGCTGGATTTGAGGTAGTTTTACTTGAATATTGTGATGAAAATGGGCAGTTTTATTATAAAGAATGGGATGCTAATGACGGTGTTATTTTCCGTTCGAAAAGGTATGATTCTAGAAATCGAGGAGATAAACTTGGGTTTCCATCGTTAATTGTTGATGCGATTAAACGATAAGTTTTTCAAGCATGTAGATTTAGTACAATAATTTCATGAGTTACAGCGTTTTTTTATATGCTGTAATTCTATGTTCGATGATAATGAGGTCATAACAAAAGGAGAAATTCTTAAAGCTACATGATATGAGTTAAATTGAGCATAAGAAATATAGTACTTATTATTAAATTGGCAGAAGGTATTCTTTCTGCTTTTTATTTTGCAAAGGGGATGAATATACTATGCAACCTATAAAATAAGTGGCATTAACATGCATTACTCACGATCCAACAGGGAGCTTATTATCTACAATAAAAGAACTAAAAGAGGAATTATTAAATTTAAATTATGATAAAAAATATTTAACAATTAGTAATGTAACACCGAAAGAAATTGTAAAGGAACTAGAGGAATGTAACTTCCATATAAATATAGTAGAAAAATCAGGGGTAGGGAACGCACGTAGGGATTGTTTGAAGTTTGTTAGTAACAATGATCATGATTACTATCACTATTGTAACTTTGATCGTTTGCTAACTTGGATGAAAGAATATCCAACTGAACTTAATTCGTTCATTCAGAATATAGTGGATGTAGATTACTTAATCATTGGCAGAACGGAGAAAGCTTTTCAGACACACCCTGAAGAATGGCAAGTTACAGAAACAGTATCAAATAAAATTATGTCATTACAATTAGGGAAACAAGTAGATATTACAGCTGGTTCATGTGCGTTATCAAAACGAGCAGTTAATTACATAATAAAATATTCTAAATGCAGAATGACTGATGGAGAATGGCCGATGATTATAAAAGAATTTACAGATTTTAAAATCGGGTATATTGCAGTAGATGGTTTAAAATACGTGAATAGTCTTAACCAAGATAATATTATTGATCCAATAAAAGCATGGTCAACCAGATTAGAACTTTCTTATGCAATAAGTCAATCGATTTTGAATCTAACGAAAGCTCATTAAACTAAGCGGGTTGGAATAGAGATTTCTTTTTTTGATGAAATCATGTAAAATAGAACGTATATTCGTTTTTGAAAAGGAAAAAGGGGGTTAATTAATAATGTTAGCTGTAATAGATAAACAAGATAATGAATACGTAGTACAATTTGATCGTCATTTTTCATATTCAAAAGAAGAGGTTTGGTCAGTTTTAACAGAAAACAGTAAGTTAAAAAAATGGATGTCTAATTTACAAATTGAAAGCCTTAAAACTGGTGGAATAATAAAGTTCGACATGATGGATGGTTCATTCATAAACATTGATATTTTAGAGTGTCAAGTAAACTCAGTACTTGAATTTACTTGGGATAAAGATCGTGTCCGATTTGAAATACATAAAGAAGAAAATGGTACGCTTTTACTTCTTAACGAATACATTCATGAATTAACTGATCATACACCGAAAGATATAGCTGGTTGGCATATTTGTTTAAATCTTTTTTCTTCCGTTCTAAAAGGAGAAGAAAAAGAATTTTCTAAAGATGAATGGCAACAATGGTTTGAAACATATAAGAAGGTTATTGAAGTAAGAGGATAATTACATAAGAGGTTATATTCATTGTGTAATTATTACACTGTTAAAATGATTTTAATGAAAAATAAGAATAGAGGTTAATATGAAAGTAAATCAATTAATTGCTAATAACATAAACAAATTAGATACAGTCATTCCATTTAATAAGTCTTTTGGAATCGCTGGTTTATCAGGATCGGGTAAAACAACTTTTTGTCAAACGATTGGCGAAGAATCAAAAAAACGATTAGTTTCCTTATTGCCAAAGGCTGAATACCAATATTTATTTCCTAACATTATGGAAACGAATTTTAGTGCAATTAAGATGAAGGATATGCCTTTAGTACTTTTTCTAGGGAAATCATCGATTTCTTCCAATCCACGTTCAACGATAGGTACTCATACTGGTGTTTTCACAGAAGTACGTGAAAAACTTGCTGAAGTATTTCATCTTTCCCCTGAGGTTTTTTCATTTAATAACCAGTTAGGTTGGTGTACTGGTTGTAAAGGCCGAGGTACTACTAAAAATATTGAGTGTAAAAAATGTAAGGGAAAACGTTATAGCGAAGAAATTGAACAACATACTATAGATTTATTTGCTAAACCACATACCATTTCAAGTATTAATGATTTAAGTGTTGAATCTATTCTTTCGTTAGCAGAAGTGTTAAATATTAGTGAAGCAAAACAACATATACTGCAAAATATAATTAATATGAACATTGGTTATTTAACATTAAATCGAATTATGGGTACGTTGTCAGGTGGAGAGTTAACACGACTTTATTTGGCTGAATTCATGGCAGTAAGCGAAAATGCTGTAATTATTATTGATGAGATTTCAGTTGGACTTGATCATGAAACATTATTACAAATATTAGAAGAGATTAAGCAGTTAGGGTGTAAAAATCAAATTTGGCTCATTGATCATTCAGATACAGTACTGGATACAACAGATGAGAGTTTGTTCTTTGGACCTGGTAGCGGAAAATATGGTGGGCAAATTGTGAAAGAATCTCCAAGACCAAAACCAATGCTGTGGGATCTAAATAAAGAAGTGCCAACAGAATATTATACATTCCAAGAATTATATTGCCGTAATATCCAAATGGTGGAGTTTCAGATTCCTAAAAATAGGCTTGTAACAGTTACAGGAGAATCTGGTTGCGGGAAATCTACACTTGTCAATGAATGTTTAGCTACAGATTTCTTGAAACGATATCCAAAAGATAAACTAGTTATGGTAGGGCAAGATCGCAATCAATCCATTACAAGTCGATCAACTGTAGCTACTTTCCTAGATATTAAAAAGAAACTAACAAAGTATAGTGAAGAAATCGATGATATTTTCGAGCGCTCGATTGAAGATATTATTGATGAACTTCCAAATGAAGATATTGCGTATAAACGCTTGAGCCTATTAATTAAACTAGGACTTGGCTATTTAACGTTAGAACGAAAAACACAAACATTATCAACGGGTGAGTTTCAATGTGTTCATTTAGTTTCGGAGTTATTTGCAAACACAAGAAATCCACATACATTATTTATTTTTGATGAACCTTCAAAGGGGTTATCACAAAATATTTTAAATCAATTTATAGATAGTGTTAGAGGGATATTGCAAGATGAATCAGTCTCTATCATCATGATTGAACATAATAGTTATATGTTAGAAAGCTCTGATTATATTGTAGATTTCGGGAAAAGACAGCTTGAATCTATAAAGCATCTTGATGTAGTAAGTCATGAAGATTATTATCGTCAAAAAATCAGTGTGAATAATGCTGAGCAAATACATATTTCTTCAGCACTTAAGCATAAAGAAGGCGTTCACTATTTAGAAGAAAATCATATTCACTATTTTAAAAATGCCGAAAACATTTATAAGGGTGGTATTTTAAAAAGTTTATCATCAATGGCTCGTTTAATTTATAGTGAATATGAATCTGATACAATTGCACCTGTTGTTGCTATTGATCTTGAAAGACATTTATATAGTCAATATAGTTTCTTATATGAAATTGGTGGATTAATTAATCATATTGTAGCTGCTCATCCAACTAATAAAGATACGAGAAGTTTTGATTTCTATTCACAGGACAACCATTGTCCATCTTGTTCTGGACGTCTTCAAATTGAAGTTTTCGATAAAGATATTACAATTCAAGATAAAAACGTTCCATTTTGGGACGGTTTATTCGATCCGGAAATCATGAAAGTATTAAAATTTTATCAATATGACAAAATAGAATTTCTATTTGAAGAAATTAAAAATGAGCTTGGTCATGATTTATCAAAGAGCTATAATGATATGTCAGAAGAAGAAAAGCATACGTTTTGGTACGGATATTTTGATAAATCATTTTATGATAAAAAAGGAAAGACACGCAGAACATGGGTAGGATTTAATACGATTATTGGTGGATATATTGTTATTTCAAAAGCAGCTATTAAAGAAGAAATTAAGAATTCTAAAGAAAAGATGACATGTCCAATTTGTGAAGGGACGGTATTAAATCATCATAAACCGCTTAAATTTGGTAACTTCGATATTCGTGAAATTATCAATCAACCTATTGATGAAGTGTTGAAGATAGTCGGTGATTTAGCTGCACTTCAAAAATTGAAATCTATTGTTGGTGGCGATATGATATTGACAGAAGATGTTTCTTTATTGCCAAGAAAAGCACAAGTTGCACTGAAAATGTTTGAATTAGAACAGGCAAGCTTTTCAAACTACGAAATGGTGTTACAAAATGTCTTACCATTCCGGGATGAAATAAAAGGAAATATCGAATCCATTAGTGTTAATAATAAAGTAACTGTTTGTGATTTCCCTAATGTTTATGAAACGAGAGAAAACATTATAGATAAGTATTTCACAAATGGTAAATATAAAAAACTTACGTATGTATACGAAGCATTTGGATATAAAAAGTTAGTTACCCAAATTAATAAAATTAAAAAAAGTAATCCATGTCCATTCTGTAAAGGAAAGAAAGTTATTACTGAAGAGAATTTGCACGATGGTGTTTTTAAACTAACAATTCCATGTGTAACTTGTAATGCAACTGGTATTAATGACGAAGGACTAAAAGAAGTTGTTGAGGGCGTGGATGTACAAACATGGTTAACTGGAAAAGTTAATGATGTTGTGGATGAAAGCTTATTAACAGAAGCTGTTGCGCAAATACCAATTTTTAGTCGCATTCGTGAGTTGGATAAACGAGATATGATGGCGGTTTATGAATGTCTTGAGTGTAATCAGTAAAGTTTTATTAGTTTATGTGTTATTAACATAACTTATATAAAACGTATATTCTTTATAATGTATATATTAACGCAGTATGATTAATACAAGGTAATGAAAGAAGATTCAATTTCTTAATATCAAAATTAAGAAATTGGATCTTTTATTATTTTTATGTCCCGCATACGATATTTTTCACTAAGAGATAAGGTAAGGAGATATAAAAAAATAATAGGGATAAATAGTTGATATAGTATGTAATTATTATATTATAAAAGTGATGAATAAGGGTAAAAACAGTTCATAAGTGACATGGTTATACTTATTAATCTTTTTGTTTTATTGTCTGATTTTTTAAATTTAACAGAAATATAT
>NZ_QKQR01000057.1:0-38837 GCF_008042305.1 Bacillus sp. AY18-3
GTTTTTATCATTCTTTTTGTTATAAATCCATCACAGCAAATTCAAATCAATAATCCATTAAGAATTATCGAATCAAAAATATTTTTGATCGACAAGAAATTTTTATACATATAAATTATTAAATTCATTTTATGTTTTACTTAATAAATTTATATTGCTATTTACACACGTTTTATAACTTTAGATTATTTGTTGTTATTTCTGTCAGTTACACTTGACTTTTATTGTACTTACCGTTCTTTATTCTAGTTAACATAACGTTTATTTTTAACATAAAAAAATCTCCCTCACCTTTAGGAAGATTTTTTAGCTTGCTAGTATTTCAGTTATATGTTTTTAATAACAATCCCAATTGTAAATAACATTGGAAAAATCTAGATTTAATAAATCGTCTTTCTTTATAAAGAAATTAGCAACACCAGAATCTCCCCACATAATATTTAATGAATCATCTGTATCAATTTGCAACAATAACATGTCATGTTGCTGGTATTTTTCTTCCCATTCCCTTGGATCTGTCTGTGTGAAAAATGGATAACCACCAATTTTATGCCCTTGATCTTTACATAAATCATCATACAGTTCGCCTAATTCAGTATTATTTTCTTCATCAACAATTTCTTCCCAATCAATTTCCTCACTAAACATCTTTTCAAATCGATAATCCCTTGATGTTACTGGTTGATAACCTAATTCAAGCTTTAATTTCGCTGCTTCAGGAATGATAAAGTTCTCTAATTCTGAAGTGTTTAAATAACTAAAATCAGTAATTACCTTATTTAAATCTTCTATAATTGTAGAATGATAAATAATTCGAAAGTCTTTTTGGATTGTTGGATGATCAAAATCTGCTCCGTAAAGTTCATCTTCAGCACTTACGAAAAACTGTAGCATACCCTTTTGAGGCATATATTCAACATGCGGCATTTCTTCAAAGTTTAGCTGCGCTAGTAACATCATAGGTTGTCCATTTGAATCTTTAGGATGCTCTTGATCTATAGGTAAATACGGATAACCACCAAATTTACTTTCAAAAAGCGTTGTCTCTGCTAATGTTCCAGACACTTTAATATAAGGTTTCACACTTTCTTCTAAAATACTACGATACTGCTCTAGTTCTTTCGGAATTTGAAGCTGATACGTATTCTTCATTACATTTGCCTCCCTTTAATAATGAATTGAAAATGCCTTACTTAATTATATAGCAAAAGATAGCTTCATTGAAAATTGTTAAAAATCCGTTTTCACCCTCGTTTTTTGTGCACTTGGTGGACAAAGTAGATTATGTTCTAAAACCTTTTTATTAATAGTTCGAATTAAATCCGCTGCTTCTGTAGTATTTGTATTTTCTTTTAGCTTTTCTTTTAAATCATCAATTTCCTTTGAAAGCTCAATCCACCTAGGTAAAACGTGATTATTTTTTAACGTTCTAGAAAGTTGCTTTTCAGGATTGTATGAAAGGTCTTTATCAAGATTAAGAGGTTTCCCTTTACCTGGCAAATTATCAAAAGACCCTTTCTTTTCTGCTTCTTTAACGATAGAACTAATATGATCCTCATACGTATAAGACCAAACTTTCTCATCTTTTACTAATATCTCTTGCTTTTTTAGTTTTTTATCTAGTTCTTCTTGATTCATAGACTCTCTCTCCTTTTTAATTTAGAGTGTTGTTTTTGTAAGTTTTAATGCTTTCAATCCATCAAACAACTTTTCTCGCCACCAAACACCGTCATGTCCGCCTTGAAACTCTTCATAAGTAATTTTGGTACCCTTTTTCTTTTAAAGCTTTATACAGGCGTCTATTAGCCGTTAAAAGAGGTTTATTTTCAAGTTCTCCTGCTGCTATGTAAAAATGAGGTTGACTCGTATCGGAATCTATAGATGAAATTTGATTTTCAATCCAAGGAATTTGATTTTCATAACCATCCTTTTTCCAATGCACGGATCCAGACATTGACAACACGTTTCCGAAAACATGTGGATTTTGAAGTGCTGCATAAAAAGCTGCTAAGCCACCAAGACTGAAACCGGCAATTGTTGTATGTTTCGCTTCTTGATGCACACGATACTTAGCGTGAATCCACGAAAGTAATTCCTCCGTTAAAAATGCATTCATTTTATCGTTATAAGTTAGCTCTTCTAGTCGATCAACAGGATCTATTGCAACAGCAATACAAGATGGGATTTCTTTTTCGTATATTAAATAATTGAGTGTTCTTGCGATTGAAAGGTTATTAATGAATGAATTCCCATCAAATGCAATGAGAAGTTCTTGAAGATGTGAAGTGTGAGAATAGTCATGAGGCGTATAAATATGAATGTTACGTGTGTTATTTAAAATCGTACTATGAAAAGAATATGTTTCAATTTTTCCAGATGGATAATGATCTGAAGGGAAACGACTGCTATACTGCACTTCCATCCCTATACTTAACACTGATGCTTTATTAGCACCTTCTCCAAATGTATTTCCATTAAATCGGTCTAGTTCGTACTGTTCACTACGCTTTATCCAATCATTTTCGAAAAAATCGTTTACTGAAAAATAGTAAGTTGAAATAAAACTCTTATCCGTCCTAAACGTTTCATACCAAATATCTGTCTGTAACAATCGTTTTAATTGATTTACAGACAGATCCCAACCAGGAAAACTACCGAATACATAAACAATTTCAGTTTTTTGGTCCCCTAACCATATATACGTTATAAGCTTATACTGATTATTTACAGGACATTGTTCTATTAGTGGCGTATGATTTGACTTTATTTCATGCAAAAAAGTATAAAAAGCTTTCTCGTTTCCATTTTTTAATTGATTATTAAGCTCCTCTAATTTAGGACTAATTATTGAAGTCACCCATCTTCCTCCTTTGTATTTCTTTTCACTAGATTGCTTTTATAAAAATTAGGATTAGGATGATATTGTATTTAGATGAGTTATTTATTAGAAAGTTTATCAATTGCCTGAATAGAAAGTTCCAACGCTTTGATTCGTCTTGTTAAAAGAGTTCTTTGCGGACTACCTACTTTAGACTTATCATAGGCTCTCTCAATTGATGGAAGTAAACCAACAAGGACATTACGAGCTTCTGCTAACTCTTCTTGACTATACTGGTGACTTTCTTGATTCCAAACGTTTTCTAGTACTGCTAACCCTACACAAACGGCTTTAAGTCGTTTTTTCACTAATGTAGTATTTGCACCTTTTTGAGTCATCTGTAATAGTGCATTTTCAAGTTTACGAATAGTCGATTGTAAAGATTTTCTTGATTCCGATTTATCTATATTTGATACGTTTTCCATTTTACTGTTGTTCCTCCTGGCTTAACTTATTTAATACTGGATATAATAAGTACTTGATTTCACTCGAAATATTTTATCATAAATAACTAACGATATTCGAGTTGGACAATCCATTAAAGGAAAACAATCGCTAAACGCCTCTCCTCCCTTACTTCATTCTATAATTACTTCTTTCTGCACATTAAAATTCCTATATAAGCAAGGTATAAATATTGTCTTTTTTATGAACAAAATACGCACAAGCAGCATAACTTGTACGTTTTAATTTTTATTCAGTAAGATAATATAGTAATAGTTTTCGCGCTATCTCATAATTCATGAAATCTCTATACAAAACGGGATACTTCACAATTTCTGTTTCTATAGAACGATATTGCGGAAACCATTCAAAAAACGATTTCCTTAACCACTTTATTTGCTGAAACGTAATGTTCTGTTCGTTTCCATTTAGTACAGAACTTAAAGTACCTGCTGTATGCATCCAATAATGATTAAAATCAGCGTTTATACAGTCATCATCTGTAAATTTACTTTTTAAGTCTCGTTGCAATTTTCCTGTAGCACGATACGGAAACGGTTTATGCAGCAGACTATGCATTTTCTGCAATTCATTAAAAATAACCATTTTACCTAATAGCAACTTTCCACCCCTTTATTTCTCTATCCAACTTAATAATTTTTCATAATGATATTGAGCATCTGTATAGCCAAGATTATATAAATTAACTAGCTTTTCTTTATTTCTTTCTATTCCGCTTATAGGAAGTTGTGAGCTAGGCTGAATTACATAAAAATTATCTTTCTGTTCGTTGCCATTCATATAAGTTACGGTTTCATTATAATAACGATAATGTTCTACTAAATGTTCTGCGATTTTCGGATATTTACTATATAAAATTTTAGCCAGACCAGAAAATTTATTCCGCTGCTTCTCATATCCTTCTGGCTTTGTCATAATCACGACGTTCTTTTGATAACCATCAGTTTGTGCTTTTAGAACCGGTATAGGATCTATAATCCCTCCATCTAGCAATTTTAGATTATCATATTCTACAGCAGGCGCTATAAACGGTACAGAACTTGATGCGCGAATGATTTTTAAAATATCATTTCCGTGTTCTATTTTATTGTAATAAACTGCTTTTCCTGAATCACAATCAGTCGTTCCTATAACAAATTGTTCATTGGAATTTAAGAAAGTTTGAAAATCAAATGGAACAACTTTATTAGGGACTTCATCAAATAAAAAGTCCATTCCAAATAATTCACGTTTTCGAATCAAATTTCGATAAGATATATATCGGTGATCTGACACTAGCTCTGTATTTACTTTTTTATTCCTTCCTTTTTGACGTGATAAATAAGTTGCGCCCATACATGCACCAGCGGATACGCCAACTACATACGGAAAGAATAAGTTCTTTTCCATAAAATATTCGAGTACTCCTGCAGTATATAGACCTTTCATTCCTCCGCCCTCTAATACTAAACCTATATTTTTCATGCTATATCCCTCTGCTTCTTTTTTCTTACTTACATGTTAACACAAGATTTTAAGACGAGGTTATATAAACGAATTGCAATAATAACCAGAAACTACTAAAGTAATGTCATAATTTCTTAGTAAATAGCATGGTACAATATAAGTAATACAATCCACAATTAACCGAGGAGGAATTTCATATGGGTTTATTTAGCGGTATTTTAGGAAATGCATCAAATGCGAGTACAGAAAGTGTAGAACGTGATTTAGAGAAGATTATGTTAGACGATGAGAAAGTTGAACATGCTTATAAATTAATTCGTGATTTAATCGTATTTACAAATCGTCGTCTTATTTTAGTAGATAAACAAGGGATATCAGGTAAAAAAACAGAGTATCATTCTATTCCTTATAAAAGCATTACACAATTTAGCATTGAAACAGCTGGGCATTTTGATTTAGACGCTGAGCTTAAAATTTGGGTATCTAGTTTGAGTACACCAATTACGAAAGAATTTAAAGGTGACGATAGTGTTTTAAGCATTCAAAAAGCGTTAGTAACATATACGACGAAATAACGCTTTTATGTATAATTATTCAGTTCTGAAATTACTAACCCGAGTATTTCGGAAGAATATGCATCACTTTTGTATATTTAATCTCAAGTGACAGAAAAAGGTAAAGCGTATTTCAAATGCTTTACCTTTCTTTTTTGTAATAAATGAGTGTAGTTTTATCATTTAATTTCTTTATTACTTCTGTTCTTTTATACCCCATTTTTTCGTATAGAAAACAATTTCTTTCTTCTTCTAAAATCGTAGCAAGTTCAAAACTCCTTGCTTTTGGAAACATCTTTTCAATTAAAATAAGTACCTTTTGAGCGATTCCTTTCCCTTGTTAGATTGGACTGATCCAAAATTTATAAGGTAGTTCTTTTTGAGATATACATATCGCTCCAACAAGGTTCGAATCTATTATCATCTTATAAAAGTTGTTGCTTGGATTATTTATCCTTAAAATAGTTTTTTCAATAGTTTCATTTGCTGGATTTGTTTCATAGTCTTTATATTTATTTAATAAAGGGCTAAATGAGTCTATTTGCATTTGAAATAAAACTGCTGCATCATTTTCTGTTGCCTTCTCAAATGCAATCTCCATGTTACCAATTTAGTCGCTTTCTTAATGAAGTTATATGCGCTGTATGATGACGTCCATGCCATGCATATAGTCCAATTGCAGCAGCAAGTTTTGTTTCACCAGTTTCTGGATGATTAAATGTCTTTTCTAGATCTTCTAGTTCTAGAGAATATAAAAGGTTAACCCATCTTTTATGTAACGATTCTAACATTACTAGTGAAACGTCTACTGGTAATTTAGAATCAGGTAGTTCTGCCCACTTCTCTTCTTTATATGGTTTAATAGTAGGATTCTTTTCTGTTAGTGCTAATTTAAAGCGTATGTAGCTATTCATATGGCTATCAACAACGTGATGAACTACTTGACGAACCGTCCATCCACCAACTCGATATGGTGTGTCTAACTGCTTCTGATCTAAATCTTTAATTGCTTTTGCTAGTTCATTAGGTAAATCTTCAATTTCTTGAATCCATGTATCAATCATTTCTTCAGTTATAGGACGTTTGTATGTAAATTGCCCAATTGGATAACGTAAATCATTCATGTATAAGTCCCCCTTATTATAAGCGCGAAGTATTTCTCCAAATATAATGTACAAACTTCACATGTTCCCCGTTTAATTCTACAGATGTTGTATCTGCTTCGTTATGATAGGAAGAAAACCCGCTTTTTTCTAATACACTTTGTGATGCGAGATTATTAGTAGTTGTTTTAGCATGAATCTCATTAATTTTATTATTTTTCGCTACGTCTAAAACTAATTTTACAGCTGCTGTTGCACCCCCTTTTTTAGTAAACTTTTCTCCGACTCGATACCCTAATGAACTGCTTCGAGTTTCTGTATCAATATCTACTAAATTTATTCGGCCTACAATTTCTTTTTCTTCATTACGAATTAAATAAAAATAAGAATCTCCATCCGCTTGTTCTATTAATAAATCATCTAGTAGTTTTTGAAAATATTCAAAATCAAAATATTGCGAGCCACGATTTGGTACCATTGTTTCAAAAAAAGATTTATTCGTAAGTTCAAACGTAAATAAATCTTTAGCATCGTGTTTCTTTAATTGTTCTATGTATATCTTCATCTCGTCTACCCCTTCTATATATACTAACTGTTATATATTCTTTTTAATCGATTATTTTCCTGCTAATTCTTTCGCTTCAGTAATACAGCAAGTAGTACTTTCGGATGAAATAGGTGCAATGGACTACGAATTAAATTCATCACTCTTACTAATCGAATATAAACATCAGAGTCAGTTGCAGATAGTTCATATATTTGTTTCGTATACCATAGCTGAAATTTTTGCTTTATCGATAATTTTCTTGTTAGCTGAGGATGACGTGATATTTCCGTTGTAGTCATTTCCCAAGGAGTTTGTATGATATTAGCGGTCTTTTTATAAAATCGCTGTGTAAATGTTTTATCAAGCTTTTGTCTCTTTTGCAAAAGTAACTGCAATTGGTGAGCTTCTATAGCTGCAACTGAAACACCTTGCCCAAAAACAGGATCAAAACGACAATGTGCATCCCCAACTACTAACAACCCTTCTGGTAAATGATTAACTAAATCAAATCGCCGACGTACTTGATAAGGAATTTTGTACGTTTTGATATTTGAAATTGCCTCAGCTTTATTTAGAAAATCTGTCACATTAGAAATTGATAGGTTTTCAGCAAAATCATAAAACTCATCATCTGTTTGTGGTGCTTTCTCATTTGCATATCCGCTGAAAGTAACAAAATAGCGATTATCCTCAATCGTTTGAATAAGAACACCATACGGATTGTCAGGGAAACTTGGAGACATTAGCATATTACAACAGTCTAATTTCTCATTTTCATTGAGTTTAAACATTCTAGTTGCGTAAAACAAATCAATGCGCACTTTCTCTTCTTGCACTTCAATATTGTATTCACGTAACCACGCTATACTTTTTGAACCGAATCCGCTTGCATCAACAACAATATCTGCTTGAATTTCTTCTTGCGTGCCCGTCTCTAAGCATTTAGCTTTTACTCCACTTACTTTGTTAAGCTTTCCATCTACTAATAAACCATCAACTAATGTTCCAAATTTAGTGGTAACATTTGAAATATCATCAATTCGTTTTTGAATATGCCATTCAAGCAAAAACCTACTTTGTTGAATCATATGTACTTTACCTATGAATTGCTGTTTCCATAAACCAAATTGATGCCATTTTATATCACGAGTAAAGTTATTTACGATACTACCTGTTTCAATTAATTCATTAGTGATAGTAGGAAACAATTCCTCAATCGCTTTTTCTCCACCTTTTAATAACACATGAGGATGATTACTTTGTGGAACTCTTTTTCTCGAAGACTTTCCATCCCATCTTTCACCAGCTTCTATAATGATTACTTCTTTAAAAGTAGATGATAATGCTTTTGCTGCGAGTTTTCCTGCGATACTTCCGCCAATAACGATAGCCTTATTAAACATATTTTCCCCCTTAATGAAAGAAGACCCTGTCTTGTATGAATGAAACAGGATCTAAACGAATAGTTACTACATTAAAACACATGAGTAAATTGTAACGTTAAAATTAAAATGCCTAATCCCCATACGTAATACGCGAATACTTTTAAGGAGTGACGTTTTAAATATTGAATCATCCATGAAACGGCTATATAACCGAAAAACGCTGCTGATAATGTGCCGACGATTAAAGATGTACTAGAAATAGATTCTGCTTTCCCTTGATAAACATCTGCTAATTGCAAAATGATAGCTCCGACAATGGCTGGCGTTGATAATAAAAAAGAAAAGTAAGCAGCAGTTTCGCGGTCTAACTTCCTCCATAATGCAGCAACGATTGTCATACCAGAACGAGAAATTGCTGGGAAAATAGCAGCAGCTTGAAATGAACCGATAATAAATGCATCTTTATATGTAATGTCATCCATTTTTTTACGACCATTTTTTTGTTTATCAGCCATATATAGAAAGAAACCTGTCACTAAAAACTCCCATCCAATCGTAATGCCTGTTTTTGAAATATCATCAAAAAAGTCTTTAAATAACAATCCGATTACAACTGCGGGTATCGTCCCGACAATAAGTAGTAGCATTAGTTTGGAAAATGGATTTTTAATTAAATATATAAATTCTTTTTTGTAATAAATAAACACTGCAAGCAAAGTTCCAATGTGCAGCATCGTATCTAAAAACAATCCTGCTTCATCTAATTGAAACAAATGCCTTCCTAAATAAAGATGACCCGTACTACTTATCGGTAAAAACTCTGTTAAACCTTGTATGATCCCTAATATAAAAGCTTCTAACCAATTCATGATGGTCCCCTTTCTCGTTTGCTTGTACCAATATATGAAGGTTAAATTTTCGATATGAAAAAAACTATATTTCTCTATGAATTTACTTTTATTTTATAGATATATATGTAAAAAGAGGTAAGGAGGGTTACTATGTAGCAACATACGAAATTCGGCAATGTATTACTGTGGGCAGGACCTATCCTTGTGTTTATAGGGTTATGTATGACAAATGTTATTTCTGATATTCCTTTTTTTGAGGGAAAACATAAATCGATTGGAATTGTACTTATATGTATAGGTTTATGCTGTTTTATTGTTGCTAATCATTTAAAAAAAGGAGAAAAATATGAGGACTAAATTTAAATAAAAAAACAATCCCAGTATATGCGCTAGGATTGTTTTTTTTATTACTTATTTATAGAATACTTTATCAACGTTATATTTTGCTTTATATTCATTAATAATGTAAGTTTCGTAAATTTCTCTTTCTGTTGGGTCTTCTACGATACATGCATCAATGCGGTATACTTCATCACGGTGATTTTTAATTGGTGAAACATTGTCTTCAAAATGCTTCTTAATACGTTGTCTAATTTTACGAGCTTTACCTACGAAAAGAAGTTCGTCATTAATATTGTAAAACATAAAAATGCCGCCTTTATCTCTAGGGAACAAGTGGAAATCGATAAATCCATTAATTGGAGTAATTATTGGCTCGTCTCCTTTAATAACTTGTTTACGTTCAGTAATTGAAACATCAGCTTCAGGAATATTAATTTTAATCAAGTTCATTCACGTCCTCTTTTATTATAAAGATAAATAATAGCATACATATGTAAGAAAAGCTACGTTCAGAGGCATATTTCATTTTATAATTCAAATATTATAGGTGTATCATGTAAACTCTTCTTCCAAATCATATGATCGCTTGATTCTCCCCAATACTCCTTCAGTACATAACTAGGTTCTCCAAACTTCTTCGTCCATATACTTTGTGCTTTTTTGTATCCACTATCTAAACAGTATTCTGTTATTCCTCTGCTAAGTAACGTAATATACATTGCATGTAGTAATAAATTGCCTATGCCATTTCGTTGATATTCAGGTAGTACAAATACAGTTCCTATTTCATATAAATCTTTAAACACACCACCTGTACAACTATTAATTAATGTACTCGCTGGGCCGATTTCAATTGTTCCAATGATTTTATCGTTACTTGTATCAATTGCTAATAAAAAGTAACGACTTTCTCCATTACTCTCCAAATCATTTTTCAAATATTGTTTTTTCGTGTTAATTTCATTTTCTATGTCATCTAATAATTGTGATAACCCTTCATTTTTAAATGTATCAGTAATAACAAGACGAAAAAACATATTCAGTTCATCTACATCATCCGAATTTGGTCTTCTAATTTTAACGTTATACACGACTTGAATCTCCAATCTTTAAAAATATATGAGAAATTGTTAAGACCATACTTTATATACTCTATTCAACATTATTTTACAAATGCCTGCATAGATCCAGCAGTATAGAAAGCTCAGAATAAATATTGATAGAATAATTTTTATATCCAAAGTTGTATGAACAGTAGGACCTAATACAGGAAATCGAAAGATATCAAGAACGACCATAATTCCTATAAGTAAACATATCGCCGAAAAGGAAACAATCCAAACCCTTCTCTTGAATTGTATAAAGGATACTCCTAACGCTATACCTAATAAACCTGTAGTAAAAGGAAAGACAATTAGTTCGCTTGGCTCAATAATAAATAATAGGAGAATAGTAAGAATGTAAGAAAGTATTCCCGTGCGAGTAGAATAACAAATAGCGAAAAATATAGGCAGCGTCGCAAAAGGACTAATAAATAAGCCGATACCAGGGATAAAGTTCCCGGCAGATTGAAAAATAGCAGCAAGTGAACCGAGTAACGCTGTAATCACTAACCTCTTTGCTGGCGTCATCTTTTTTTTATGAACAAAATTCGCATCATGCGCGATCATCGGTTGATACCAATAGTTTCTAAAGTGATTCATCAAAATCCCCCTAAAGATATCTAATTTATCACTTTCTATTTTTATTCATACACTTATTGTTTATTTGTTACCTTCTAAAAGGAATCAATCATTATACAATAGACGATTATATAAAGAATGTATCTGAAAGTTTTTATCATATCAAGGAACGATTTCAAAAATAGTACCTTTGTTAAAATCCGTTACTTTCATAGAACCATAGACCCCTAAATATAATCTAGTTTGATCTAAATTTGTTCCCAAACTCATATAAAAAGCCGCTTGCGTACCAAAATCATAATCGATTTCAATAACATGAAAGTCAGTATGTTTACCATGCGTACCAGCTCTAGAATAAGCTAACGCACCCTTTACTGGAGACTGAGATTCTTCTTTCTTAGCAAGGTCAGTAAATACGACGCTACCTGTTAAATTTGGGATTGCAGTCCCCATATATGGTTGAACTCCTGTAAGTGAAGTTCCTCCAAACTTATCCGGTCTGGAATCTTTATGATAATAACTTATTAGAGGTTGAATACGATTTACTGATGTTACTATTGTTTCATCATAATAAGCCGTTATCCTCTCATCCAAAGTAGGATTCTCAGAACAGTGCCTTATAAAAGAAGTAGGTAATTCCCCTTCCCATCCTCTCCACCCAAAATTAATAAATCCATATTGATCAGGAGTATCTCTCATTAAATGGGTTTGAACGATTTCGGTAACTGGTATTGATTTATATAGAACAAAAGAAAAAATAGACTCTACAATATCTTGTCCGACGTTACCGGCATATTTGATATATTGATTATGCAACCTTTGAAATGAAATACCTGTTATATTACGTACGCCTTTTGCAATTAATGTAAGAGTTTCTTGAATAGATAGAGGAAGTTCATTAAAACGTGTAACTACTGGAGGATTATTTATGGACGTATTTTTACTTACATCGATTTCAATTATTTTACCCGCTATTTCTAAATCATCCTGGCTTAAATTAAACGGATCATAGCCAGAACCACCATCTCCATTAGTAAAAACAAGTTTTCCAGTCTCAGGTGAAAAGTTTAAGCTATTTACGCCGTTATGATTAAAAAATGGCCGTTTTATATTAAGTAATGTTCTTCGCTTTTGAGGTTGGCCATTTGATTGTAAAACCCATTCTTCAACTGTATCAATATGATCATATTGAGTATCTCTATTTGTCCACTTTAAATTTAAAGTTTTCGGGTCACAAGGATTCGGTTTAAATTGTTCTGAAAGCGAACCTGGTCCTTGAGTTCCAGCCATTGAATAATGAAGGTAAAATAAGCCGTTATGATTAAATTGTGGATGGAACGCTAGTCCCAGCAAACCGCGTTCATCATAACCGCTACTAGAAACACCTTCTTCAAATGTACCTAATTTAATAATTCGGTGACGAATATTTAAAAATGTCTTTATAGCTCCGTCTCCTATGTAAAAAACCTCTCCTAATTGAGTTGCGATAAATAGTCTTTCGATCGATTCACCTGGAAGTATAGCTGTTTTCAATACAGTCGGTAAATTTACTTTATGAACGATGGGCCGTAAACGAACCTTAACTTTTGTCAATTAACTTTACACTCCTTGTTATTCTTTTTAATAGAAGAATATGATGAGAGTAGTTAAATTAGTATCAAAACTATAGACGTAAAAGTGTGATATCCCTGTTCGTACAAGTCTGTTTTCTACTTAGCATCAATTAACTCACATTCCTTTTTATTACATTTTTGATATAATATAAGTATAAAATATAAATTAGGGGGACAATTCATGGCAATCTTACTACAAATCATCGTACCACTTATATGTGCAATATACTTATTTACCCTCTATCGTAATAGTACTATTGGAAAAGCTGCTTTTTTCTTAGCAGTCGTTATTGGGATTTTCGGTTTAGAGAATATCTTTCAATATGCTAGTTTAACTGATCATACTGTTTATCCATATTGGGGTAGTTTGAAGGCTGTAATCTTTATTTTATCAGTGGTGTTTTTATTCAAAAGAACCCCCACTCCATTTAATAATTAACAATTATTCATGTTTATTTAAAGCTTATTTTCAGAAAGAGGTTATGCAATGAGAGCACCATATCAAGTATTAATATTTCCTTATATAATAATTGAAGATTCTATTCAATACGCTATTTTTAACCGAAGTGATTATGGTTATTGGCAAGGAATAGCTGGTGGTGGAGAAGATGGTGAAACTCCTATTGAATCAGCAAAACGAGAATCGTTTGAAGAGGCTGGTATTATAAAAGAATGTCCCTATATAAAATTAGATTCTGTTTCTTCACTACCTGTAGAGGATGTAGTCGGAGGATTTCTTTGGGGAGAAGATGTTTATGTAATAAAAGAATTTTCTTTTGGAGTTAAAGTTTCTACAAAAAATATTTCATTATCTAAAGAACACTCCAATTATAAATGGTTATGCTTTGAGGATGCAGTAATGCTTTTGAAATGGGATAGTAACAAAACAGCATTGTGGGAATTAAACAAAAGGTTATTAAAGCAATTAAAGTATTAGCTATAAATAAAAAAGATTAGGAGCGAATCCTAATCTTTTTTTGTTATTCAATTGCACCAGCAACGTCATAATCGTTTAAATCTAATTCAATTGGTTGTCCGAGTGCTAATTTAGCAAGTTCTGAACCTAAATATGGACCAGCTGTTAAACCTGAAGCTCCTAATCCGTTTGCAACAAGAATACCGTCGAAGTTAGGAAGTGGTCCGATAACAGGTAAGAATCCTGGTGTAAATGGTCTAAACCCAACTCTCGTTTCAAGCATAGTACCATCTTCTAAACCAGGTGCAACTGTTAATGCTTTATGGAATACTTCATGTAAACCACCTGCTGTTATACGATGATCGAAGCCAGTTTCGTTTTCATGAGTAGCACCAATTACGACATGACCATTGTCAAACGTTAAAATGTATTGATCGTTTGGCGGCATAACAACTGGCATATTTTCGGTTGCTGTATTTTCCGTTTGCAAATGAACAATTTGTCCTTTTTGGAACGTAACTAAGAAATTGATTCCTAATGGATTCAATATTTCATTCGCCCATGCGCCTGCGGTTACAATTACCTTTTCTGCTACCATTGTTTCGTCATTTACTTTAACTCCAATAATATGATTACCTTCACGGACTAATACTGCGTCTCCTTTTATAAAAGTTGCGCCATGTTTTTTTGCAGCACTTATTAATGCGTTACGTAATGATCTTCCGTTTACTCGTGCAGCGCCACTAATATGAACAGAACTGTATTCTTCAGATAATGCTGGGAATAATTTTTTCGTTTCTTCAGCTGATAAGCGAGTGATTTCACCAATCTCTGGTGCATCTTCACGTCGTTTATAAGCGCGCTCTTCCATTTTATCTAACTTTTTCTCATCAGTATGTAAACTAATTGCACCTACACGTTTGTATCCTGTATCCGTTTCACCGTCTGCTTCTAATTGCTGAATTAAAGAAGAATAGTAACGTGCACCGCCTTTAGCAATTTTATACCACGCTTTATTACGACGCTGTGAAAGCCAAGGACATACAATACCAGCTGCTGCATCAGTTGCTTGCCCTAATTGTTGTCGATCAACGATAGTAACATTCGCACCTGCTTTAGCAAGATGATAAGCAGTAGACGCTCCTAAAATACCAGCTCCAACTACAATATACGATTTCATTTCAAACACCTTTTCTCTTTTACTAATTATTTAAATATAAGAACTTACTTTAGTATACTGAAAGGAATCCTTTTTTCAATGTGCTAAGCGTAATTAATTGTTGCATCATTGTGATTTTCCTAACCATTATTTTTTCTTCTTGCGGAATAATTCAATTGTTTTATAGCCTTGCGAAAGAATTTCAATCATTTTCTCAAGACGTTTGTCACGTGTTTTTTCTTGTTTTACAGAAAATAAATTACGCGCCCAATCTTTTTGATATCCAGGTGTTAAAATTTGATAAAATTTAAGTTCATTTGGATGATTAACTAATAATGCTTCAACATCTTTAATACGATCTGCATAATCGGCAACACATTGACTCATAGCAGGCGTTTTCTTCTCTTTTTTCTTTTCACGCTTTAAACCTACAACAGTAAAGACGTCGTCCATACTTACCATTCGTGCAAATTTAATATCACTCTGTCCTACATACCCATCTTCGCCAACGTTTAACGCTGGAAACATCTCATCACGGTGAATAAACGTACTGTAACGAGAATTACCTTTTTTCGGATATGCGAAGAATATGTAGCCTTTTTCAATTAGTAATTCTTCATTACTAATAATATAATTCGTTTGTTTCACCATTTCATCAAGTGTTTCTACAAAAATAAAAATGGCATCGTGTTCTTTTGAAAATGCAGTTTCTTTTCCTGTGAAAATGTCATAATCACTAGGTTCATTCATTACGACCATATTTGTATACTTATTAAGTTTCAATTTATCAATAATTGACATAAAAATCTTCCTTTACATTCAAAATTCATTGTACATACTGTTCTAGTGTATTATATCTATTAATAAAATCAAACCTTAATAGTTATTTTAAATTAAAGTTAATAAAATAGCCGATTCTGCGTAAGAACCGGCTAGCTATTCGTTTCATCTCAACTCAATAGCAAATAAAGTATTTAATAGCTCTCTATATTGATCTTCTGTAATTTCACATTTTATTTTTTCCCCATTAATCATTTCAGTTAAACTCGTATTCGTTAAAGAGACATGGCCATAGTCCGTTAATTTCACTGCAATTGGTCCCTTATTAAAAATAGATTTCTCATCTTCTATTACTCTTTTTTGAACATCGTTCACTACTGTCTCATCAATGATACTTTTATAAAAGGCATGACAAACTTTCCACTCTCCGTTCGTATCTTTTCTTTCTAGAACGTAATTTCCTTTACTTGTGTCTCGTTTTCTCACTCGATACGAACCATTTTTAGAGGAAACAGGCTCTTCAGTAAAAGGTACAGGGATTAAAGGTACTAAGGAAGCAATACCTACATCAATTAAGTATCGTTCGTTAGCATACTTTAAAATAATCGTTATATGTCCATCTTCAAGTGCCCATGCATTGATTTCATTTTTATATACGGTTCCAAGTGCAAGTTGTACATCATAACCACAATCTTTTAAAAAGTAGTAAAAAAGAGTATTTAATTCATAACAAAGTCCGCCGCGGGATGTAGTTAAAATTTTATTCTGTAAATTTTCCATAGTAATTGTATTCGCATTACGTGCTATAATATCTAAATTCTCAAATGGTATAGTGTGTGCAAATGCAAAGAGAATTGTATTTAATTCTTCAAACTTCACTTCAGTACGGTTTGTAAGATTCAATCTTGTAAACAGTTTGTATTGTAGACTTGTCATATTCAGCACCCCTTAACATTTATAAGTTAAAATAGTATATGCTGATTGTAAATTTGATGGGGTACTGAAACAATGTACATTTCGTTTAACTGTACCGGTACAAAAAGTCTAATTCACAAGATTACTTAAGAAAAAAAGCTACAAATACAAATGTAATAGTTTATCTATAGGTAAATTATTATGATCGCTTATATCAACAAAATATTGAAGTTGCCACATTTGGCTCTTTTTAGCTTGGTTGCTAACAGGGGTATCCCAAATTGGATAAACTCTCATAGCCATCTTCCCTTTTTGACTTTGCGTTTTTAATATTTTTTCTTTAAGAAGAATTTCTTTAGGGAAAATAAATTGTCCTAGTTGATTATCATCTATACAAGTGATAACTAATAAGTCAGGAGCAGCGTCATAAGAAAATGCTTGATTATGCATATTGTCATCTTTCTCCCAAAAAGAAACAAATTGCCCAATTTTATTAGGGGTAATTTTTGATATTCTAAAACGAATGCTTTTATGATTTAAGTGAAATAAACATCCCGCATATTCTGCGTTTTGCTGTTCTTCTTTTAGATTCGTGATTATTAATTCGTTAGGTTTGTAAATTATATTGTTTAAATTTCGGATTACATCATTAAATTTGTTCAAGAAAATCCCCCCTTTATTCACCCCTTAGTTTATCACAAACATCAGTTCTTATATATTGTAAATAATAAACGACGTGAAAAAGAAGGAGATTTTACTATGGTATTATTAATGCTTCAATGTACTTAGTTTTTCAATTGCTTGTTGTTCAGTTGCTAAGTAAAAAATGTCTTTCCCTTTATTACATTCATAAATAAAATCCTTGAAGCTTTTACTCGTATACATAGAGAAATCTCCAATAATAGCAATCTTTACTCTGTAATTTATAAACTTTTGAAGGATATCACCAGCAAGGCGTGTTTTTAAGTCAAAGAAACTTTCAGTTATTAATGATTTGTCGATAATAATATGTTTAGCATCTACCTCATATTGAACTGTTGCCATAAGATCTAATGCCGTTTGAACATCGGAAATTAGTAATTTTTCATTTCTTATGATCGCAATATTTATTCCGTCAATTACTACTTTCTTTATTTCCATCGTATCACTCCTCTATAATGTTCATATCATGCTTTGTTAGTAAATTTTTAAATACTACTATTTACAGCTAAAAGAGTTTTAAGTGCCTCTTTGTTTTTCTTTTTTTATTTAAATTACGGTAAATGAAATCTTTCTTATTATAACTCCATAGCATTTTTACTTATTATAAAAATATTGTGGAGTTATATAACTTAATAAACTATCAAAAGTATCAATCTCAGAATACGGTTTTATTTCAGTCTTATTTGTGATTCTATGAGGGTTAAACCATATTCCTTTTATATTTGCATTTTGACAACCAGCAATATCCTTTTCTAAGTCATCCCCAACAAATAATACATCTTCTGGTTGTACATTTAGCTTATTTAATGCTAGTTCGAATATACGTTTATCAGGTTTACTAACTCCCACTTCTTCAGAAATAATGATTGTATCAAAGTGATTGTTTAAATTCGTGTTAATTATTTTAGCTGTTTGCCTCTGCGTTGAGCCATTTGTAATAATTCCAACTTTGAAGTGCCTTTTTATTTGATTTAAGAAATGACTAGTATTTTGGTCTATTGAAAAACATTTAGGTAAATTTTCATTCCAAAAATCTTGGATATAATTGTGTTGCAATCTATATTTCGGCGCGAATTCATCAAATAATGATTCTAAAACTATCGTTTTATCACTAATGCCGTATTCCCTTTTATCGTATTCTTTGAATTTCTGTAACATATTGTTTTTGACTGTATCACTAACATCCTCATAACATTTTTCTAAAACTAATAAAAACAAGTTATCTACTGCCTTATCCCTATCAATTAACGTATCATCTAAATCAAACAGCATCGCTTTATAACCCATCAAATAATTTCACAACCTTTCTCACATGATTTAAATAATCCCTTGTTCGCACCTTAGGCCTTTACTAAATTAGCAAAAAAACTAAAAAGTTTGTGGCGTACGCTCTAAAATTTCGCTGGCTTCTTTTATATTTAAATTCATCTTAAAAAACTACATGCAATTTACATTATTATACATTAGTTTTTTGTAAATATTAATCGTTTAGCTTTTTATATAATAAGTTTTTTCAAGCACACAAATATTTCTCCATAAAAAAGGAATATGGGTAATAATACTTTTTTATGGAGAATACACAATCTTGAAAATGGAGTTAATACGTTAAACGTCCTATGAAGTTTCCTACTGTATCTCCACATAAACTACAGATAGTACGGCTATAATGACTACCAGAGGTGATATTATGAAAAACTATCATATCCTCGTGGTTGAGGACGATCAAGAAATTCAGGAATTAATTAAACAATTTTTAATGACACAACAGTATACAGTGGTAGTTGCTTCAGATGGACTAGAGGGTATGACACAATTTAATAAGCAATCCTTTGATTTAGTGCTTCTAGATGTAATGATGCCCAATCTTAATGGATTTGAAGTTGCTAAAATGATTCGAAGTCAGTCAAACATACCAATTATTATGCTAACTGCGTTAGAAGAAGAGGAAGATCAAATGAAAGGGTTCGATCTTGGGATTGATGATTATATTACAAAACCCTTTTCGTTTCATGTTTTGATTAGACGAGTCGAAGCTGTACTTAGAAGAAGTTATGATAAAAATGTAAATAATCATTTAGTATTCAAAGAAGTGCGCATAGATGTTGATGCATATAGAGTATATGTAAATGATGTTGAAATTTTGTTAACGACAAAAGAGTTCGAAATTCTACAACTACTATTTCAAAATGAGAGAAAAGTACTTACAAGAGAAAATATCGTAGAAAAAGTTTGGGGATACGATTATTTTGGAGAAACACGAATAATAGATACACATATTAAAAATCTACGTAAAAAACTAGCTATCCCCTATATTAAAACAATAAAGGGGATTGGTTATAAAATTGATGAATAGAATTGTAAAAATCATGAAGATGAAGCAAATTACTTATAAACTCTTTATGACTACATCTCTCATTTTGTTATCCTTTGCAGTGTTGATTTATTTAACTTTATATTTCTTTCTCCCTACGTTTTATGAGCAATACAAAACAGATCAACTTCAAACAGGGATAAAAGAAATAATTGATAAATCCAAAGATCTTACGTTTCAAGATGCGATACCACTTTTTGATGAATACGCAAAAAAAAATAACGCGATGCTTTCGCTTCAAAATAAAGAAGGAATAATTATTTACTCGCCTTCATTTTCTTTTATTCAAAGTGGTACACAAACAACAGTAGTTACTAAAGCAGCACGATTTGAGAATGCAGGTACCATTAGCAATTCATATAATGTTACGGAACCAATTCAATTCCAAGATGGTAGTTTAACGCTTGTAGTGTTCGCAACATTTCAACCGATTGATGAAGCTTCGCAAGTATTAGCGCGTTTTCTCCCCTATATTAGTATCATTGTGATCGTAATTGGTATAGGGAGTGCTTATTTCTATTCCAGGTTTATTACAAAGCCACTTATTTATATTAATGAGGGTGCACAAAAGATGGCAAATTTAGATTTCTCCGAAAAAATTGAGGTTCGCTCCACAGATGAGTTAGGAGAATTATCTAATAGTTTGAATGACATGTCTATTAACTTACAACAAGCTATGTTTGATTTAAAAAAAGCAAATGAACAATTAAAAAATGATATTGAAAAAGAAAGAGAAATAGAAACAAAACGCAGAGAGTTTTTTGCGATTGTAGCACATGAATTAAAGTCTCCTCTTACCGTAATGAAAGGATACTTAGAAGGGATGATATACAATATTGGCCCTTATCAAAATCGTGATCAATATTTAAAAAAAAATCATCAAATTATTGAAAGTATGGAACAATTAGTTCGTGAAATTTTAAGTATGTCAAAGTTAGAACAACACACATTTAAACTAAAAATAGAAGAAGTTAATCTTTCAAAGTTAATAGGTACAACCACAAAAGATCTCGAATTTTTCGCTTCTCAAAAAAGCATCCAAATAATAAAAGAAATTGACTCTGACCTTTCTGTTTATACAGATCGTGTACTTTTTGAAAAAGCATGTAAAAATATTATCCATAATGCAGTTATGTATTCACCACATAATGAAAAAGTCTATATAAAGTTAAGTAAGGATTCTAAACAAGATCAAATTAAAATGCAAATTATAAATACAGGTATCAATATTAAAGATGAAGATATACAACAAATTTTCAAACCATTTTATCGAATTGAAAAATCAAGGAATCGAAATACTGGCGGAAGTGGTTTGGGGCTATATATTGTTAAACAAATTCTTGAAACGCTAAATATAAAGTATTCTATAAAAAATATGGAACATAGTGTGCAATTTTGCATGAACATTCCTTTATCTAAACAACAAACAAACAAACTCCCCTCTTAGTAGGACGAGTTTGTTTGTTTTTGTAGCAAGTATATCAATAAGGGGGACTTTTCGTTTTTTAAGCTCTTTATTTCTACCATCCAACTTTAAAATGAAATCAGTAGTTGTTATATATGCGATATCCAATTGAAATTCCCGTTACAAGAAAAACTCAATCTAAATCCATATTAAATTAAGTAGAGTTCAAAAAAATGGAGTTTGCGATGCTAAAAACAAAGTTAATAGATATGTTAAAAAGCTTAATCATAAATGGAACAAATGTGTTACTTAGATTGTCTATTACGTATAAAAAAGGTGTTCTTGGTAGTCTTCTCATTTTGTACAAGAGGAGTGCTATCCAGTGCATTTGTTAATTGTATAGGTATGTAAAATACTTATACAAAATCCATATATTCTTGAAAGAGGTTGAAAATGTATGATAGTTTCAAAGAAGGTTTTTCACATTGCACATTATAAAAAGATGCTACCTGTAGTATTACTTTCATGTGTAACGCTTATAGGCTGTTCCAATAGTAATATTCAATCCGAACCATCGAAACAAACCAAACAAGAAAATACAAGTAGGCATTCTTTTGTAAAGCTTGAAAAAGAATATGATGCTAAACTTGGTATTTATGCATTGGACACAGGTACGAATCAAACTGTTACTTATCGTTCAGATGAACGCTTTGCATACGCATCTACCCACAAAGCCCTTGCTGTTGGAGCACTGTTACAAAAGAAATCAATAGAAGATTTAGATCAAAAAATTAAGTATACCAGAAAAGATCTTGTGAACTACAATCCAATTACAGAAAAATATGTAGGAACAGGTATGACTCTGAAGGAGCTTGCAGATGCTTCCATTCGATATAGTGATAATACTGCACAAAATCTTATTCTTAAACAATTAGGTGGGCCAAGTGAATTCAAAAAATCACTAAGAGAAATAGGAGATTCTGTTACAAATCCTAAACGTTTTGAACCAGAATTAAATGAAGTGCAGCCAGGTGACACTCGTGATACTAGTACCCCAATGGCATTAGCTACTAGTCTTCAAACTTACGCGCTAAGTGATATCCTTCCAATTGAGAAACGGAACTTTTTAATAGATTTGATGAAAAGAAATACTACGGGAGACAACTTAATTCGTGCTGGAGTTCCAGAAGAATGGGAAGTAGCCGATAAGACTGGTTCTGGGGCTTATGGAACAAGGAATGATATCGCAATTATTTGGCCACCAAATAAAAAGCCAATTGTTCTTGCGATACTTTCTAATCATACTAAAGAGGATGCGAAATACGATGATAAACTTATTGCAGACGCAACCAAAATAGTGTTAAACACTTTAAAAATAACGAATAAATAATTACTCCTACTTTTAAGAAGTATTAGTGAATTTATCCGAATTAATCAATATCGAATAATAAGTATCTCTTGATAAAGGTTTACTATATTTTAAATGAGCAAATACTTTAGTATATATAGTTTTTGAGTAATCAAATTTTCGTTTTTTGAAATATAGTATACAGTATTGGAAAAGCGAACCATCCACTATATTTGTCGAATCACTTTTATTTCATCTAATATTCGGTACTTAGTTTTCTCCAGACTGATATATTATACATACAACTATTCTAGAAAGGTGATGATGTTATGTATGAACAACAAAATAATAGGGATAGAGATCAAAAAATGGTGTTTTCTATGCACGGAGTTCCCTCAAATAAAATTAACATGAATCAATTACCTAAATGGATTAGAATTTTTGGCTATTGTGCGTTTGGTTGGATAATAGTATTTAGTTTAATTATGATTGTAGGTTTAATTCTGCAATAACTATACAAATACACAGTTAAATGGGACAGCATTTAGATTATATATCTAGGTAATGTCCCGTTTTTTATGTGTGTTTATCCCATGATATAGGTAACCAATTATAATAAAAAGAACTTGTAGAATATCCTACAAGTTCTTTTTCAAGTATTGTTAAAAAGGAAACAACAAACTATTTTAACATTCAGTACAGGGAGACCATTTTGATTATGGCTTGATTTTATTATATATCAAGTATAAGCTTTTGAAATGGATGGTTTTTGAAAATTATGTGAATTAAAAAGCTAAGATATTTGTATTAGATTTGGTTTACGACCAACTTCTTCTTACTTAAATACACTGCACGATCAGATTTTTTAGCAACTTCCTGTGAATGCGTTACAACAATAATACATTTATTCTCTTTATGTGCAAGTTCTTGAAACAGTTCTATAATATCCATTGCTGTTTCTTCGTCGAGGTTTCCTGTCGGCTCATCTGCAATAAGTAAATCAACATTGCAAGATAATGCTCGAGCAATTGCTACACGTTGTTGTTGCCCACCACTTAGTTGCAAGACGTTACGTTTCGCTTCTACTTCAGTGAGTCCTACTTTCTCTAATAACTCTAATGCCCTTGCCGTCTTATTTTTCACTTTAACACCTGTAATTTCCATCGCTGTTAGGACATTTTGAAGAGCAGTCATATAAGTAATCAAATTATAAGATTGGAAAATTACAGATACATTTTGATTACGATATCGATCCAAACCAATTTTTCGAATATCTTTGCCATTATACAGTACATAACCATTTTTAGGGACATCCAGTCCACAACCTAAGCTTAGAGTTGTAGTTTTACCAGATCCAGATGGTCCTAAAATCGTGTAGAAATGCCCTTTTTGAAAAGAAAAGTTAACATTGTCTAGTATCGCTACATTTTTCCCATTACTTTCATAATAATAATCCAAATTTTTAAATTGTAAAATCGTTTCCATGTTAAGCCTCCTTATTCATCTTTTAAAAGAATTTGTTTTGGATTTAAACGTAGAATAGATAATGCCGGAAGAAGCGTTGCTATTATAGCAATAGCTAGTCCAATCCCCCCCATTTTCCCTACATCTTCTCGTGTTACACTTACATCAATTTTATCAATTGGATCTTCTTTTTGATTTTGCAGAGTACCACCAGGTCCAGACATCATTACAGTACTATTTCGCGTGGTGTCCGTTTCTTCGCTTGCAATAGCAATTTCACTCGAAAGTAAATTATCCCCGATATATTGAGAAACCTTAGCTCCTGTTGTTATGGATAATCCAAATGCTAAAATAGCGACACATACTACTTCTACTACGAACTGCGCTATCAGCTTCCATTTTTTCTCTCCAATAGATAACAGAATTCCCATTTCCTTACGACGTCCTTTAATTGATAGCATAATGATTAACCCTAATATAATCGCACCTGCAATTGAAACAATATAAATAATCATTTGAGAAGTCGAAGAGATATTTTCGATAGGACCAATCATTTGCTTGTACAATGAATCATGCGCATCTAATTTATAATAATTAAAATCAATATTAGATTTTTTTGCTTCTTTTTTAAATGCATCAATATATTGTGGATCATTCAAGAAATACACGACTTGAACACTACTTATACCTTGGTCTACTTCTAATTTTTTCATAGTTGAATGCGGCATATATAGTTTATTAGCTGGATCCATAATAGGAGGAGCCTGTTGACCCATTGCTTGCTCATTTGTTTCGTAAATACCGATAATTTCAACCTCAAGGGTTTCCTTCTTATCCCCTGATTGCACTTTAACTTTGTCCCCTACTTTCAAATTGTTTGATTCCGCTAATCGTTTTTCCATTAAAGCTACATTCTGACCCTTCATTTGCTCTGTAATTGGTTTTCCATCAATGATTTTACTTTTTCCGTTTTTAAAGCTTTCTTGTAATGCAGTCTTGCGGACCCCCTCAATCATAAAAGAAGCATTCATATCTATTTCTGTACCAGAGCTTGAACCGCCTCGTACAGCCGCCATTCCCGCTTTACCTTTTCCTCCTTCTTCTCCTTCTGAAGCTCCTACTAGTTTAAGTCCATCAGAAATTCCAAAAGTGCTGCCTATGTAATTATAGTCATTTACATATTTTGAATCCGCTAATTGATCTGCTTCTTTTGTATTAAGCTTCGGCAGATTAGGCATTTCTCCAGTTTCACTAGCTTGTTGACCTAATTTGTCAAAATCAAGACTTAAAGTAACATCTGCGCCCAGTTTTTTTCTTGCAGCATCCGCTGCTTTTTTTGATGCATTTTGGATTGTGAACCCTGAAAGAACCAAATTTGTAACAATCAGAAATACTGCCATCAAAATTAATGATGTTCCTATCCTTTTTTTCATACTGAGAATTGCGCGTTTCATAAAATTCATTTTCTCTTACCTCCTTGATAACTTGTATTCTATATATGTTATCTAGAGTCTATATGGAGCTAATCGGTAGTTTATCTAGAGATATAAGGAGTTTATGTGTAGTTATTCATTGGCCTGGTCAAGAAAAACTGAAAACCCAAAATGTAATCAATTTTGAATATTGATAATAAGTTTGTCTATTTAAAGGACTTATAGAAAAAGAGAGAGGTTAAGGTTAAGCTTAATTTAATGTATGTAACATAAAAAATTTATTGTATAATTTATATACAATAAATATAGAGAACCTATTTAAATATCTAAATGGGAATTGTTAATGTTGCTCATAGAAATTACGTCATTTTAAAAAGTGCACCTTTTAATACAAAAATAAGCAAGTTAATGTTCTCTTATATGGGGTAGTATCACATGCCCATATACCTAATATTTTGTTTTACCTCCAAAATAAAAAAATAAGCTTTTTGATTGGTTGGATAGAGTTGAAGAAACTTATATTTAACTATGGGGTTCCGCTACATCACTATCAATCTAATATTTTGCAATATCGATAAAACGAAAAAGACGTTATCTTTCCTATAATTCTACAGAAAAGATAACGTCTTTTTTATACTTGTATACTCAAAATTCTTTTGAATTGTTTTTGGATGGCAAAACATGTTTCTCTACTCTTTCATATAGAGTAAGCAATTGCTTGATAAAAGAAAATTTAGGTACTAACCAATAAGAAAACAATGCTGAAACACATCCTATTAAAGCCCCTATTGCAACATCAAAAGGATAATGAACCCCTACCCAAATACGGGAAATCGCTACACAAAATGCAAGTATAAGCCATAACCATCCAGTTTTTTTACGAACAAGCCAAAACGAAAAACAAATCGAAAAAAAAAGTATCGTATGGTCACTAGGAAATGAATTATCTACAGCATGGTCGACAAGTTTATTCACATCCGGCAATACTGCAAACGGTTGATAATTTAGATGGAATTTCCCTGCTATTTTTCCAATCACCTCAGCAATTACAAAAGCAACCATCGCTTGAATAACCATCATCCTACTTTTTCTGGCCCCAGTAAACCAATAAGCTAAAATAATTAAAGCAAAAATATATACCATATATTCTGCCAAAAATACCATGATTGAGTTTAAGGGTGAATATTGTTTACCTAAATCATTAATTGCTCGAAAAATATCAATATTGAATTGAGAAAAAGACATTTCAAATCCCTCCTTTTTAGTAAGGTATTTTACTGATTACCATACACCTTCATTACATAAATAGTTTTGGTTATTGTACTCATCTAAAAATATCAACCTCTAATGAAATCGCTTTCTTCTTTTTCACTTTAATAAAAAAAGAAAAAGGAAAACATCGAACTTTCTTACAAACATTCGAGTATTCTTACAGTTTTGTCATTTTTCATGTTTACTGAAGAATCTAAAGTGGCGTTTAATCCTAATACTTATTATACTGGTAAGAGCCCTGATACAGCGGTGTATGGTGGTTCAGGAACATTCACATAATCGCACCTGCAATCGATACAATATAAATAATCATTTGTGAAGTTGAGGAGATATTTTCGATAAGACCAATCATAAAATTCATTTTTTCTTACCTCCTTGATAGCTTAGTTATCTAGAGTTTATATGGAGCTAATCGGTAGTTTATCTAGAGATATAAGGAGTTTATATGTAGTTAGTTAAAGTCCAATTGCAAAGTTTTGTATCATCAATACTGATGAGGAAATTGTGAAAGCATATTGCGGAGAGAATGCAATTAAACATGTAGCTGGAAATAAAGATGGTTCAGCGGATGAACTTCATACAGTTATTAAAGAGGCTACTAATAAAGTAAGACATAACTCTTATACAATTCCAAAATTAATCAACCTTCATTTAAGGAATACAAATGTATGAATTCTTACCGAGTATGAATTCGAACAGGTATCATTTGTAATATGTCATTAAAATAAAAAAGATCATCACTTGGTTTAGTTAGAAAACTAAGTGTACATAAATACAACGACATGAAAACACTTTGTTCCTAAATCCACTACTTGTATTATTGGTTGCATGAAACTCTTTCTTGAGAAAGGTTATTATTTCTGAATATTCTGTTGACTGTTATAACATATCCAATTTACAATTTAATTATAGTGTTCTTTCACAATTAAACTACTTAGAATACACTTCATTTATTTGAAAATAATTACAAATAGAGGTGCTCAAATGAAAAATAGAGTAAATCCAGAATTATTACAAGGGTTAGAGATGTTTCCAGATCTCGATTTACACCCGGAAAACTTGCAATCAATTAGAGAAGGAATAGCTCAAATGAGACCACCTACCGTTGTTGATGACTCCCTTTCGTTAACAGATGAAGTCATTGTTGGACCAGATGCTAATCCTTTACCATTAAGAATTTATCGTCCAAAATCAAATCATAAATCTTTACCTGTCTTATTATGGATACATGGTGGTGGTTATATCTTAGGTTCTATAGATGATAACGATGATACTTGTATGAGGTTTGCAAAAGAAGCTCGCTGTGTGGTCGTATCTGTAGACTATCGCTTAGCTCCTGAACATCCTTACCCAGCACCAATTGAAGATTGTTATGCAGCTTTAAAATGGATTGCTGATAATGCAGAGTTATTAAACATTGATTCGAATCGAATTGGGGTTGCAGGAGTAAGCGCTGGAGGTGGACTAACAGCAGCATTATCATTATTAGCCCGAGATCGAAAATACCCTTCGATTTGTTTACAAATGCCACTCTATCCAATGATTGATGACCGAAATAATACACCTTCGGCCAATGAAATTAAAGAGGGATTTGTTTGGAATCAAAAGGCAAATGAAGCTGGTTGGAAAATGTATTTAGGAGAAATGTATGGAACGGATCAAATCCCTGCCTATGCAGCACCTTCTCGAGCTGAGGATTATAGTGGCTTACCATATACCTACACATTTGTTGGTCAATTGGATCCATTCCGCAGTGAAACATTAACCTATGTAAGCAATCTAGCGCAAGCTGGTGTTGATGTCGAATTTCATTTATATCCAAATGCCTATCACTGGTTTGAAGGATTGAATCCAAATGCCGAGGTATCTATTTACGCTGTGAACGAAATAGTACAAGCAATAAAAACTGGTTTCAAAAGAGTATCTAAAGTTGAAGCTTAATCCCTTTACAAGAGAAACATTCATGAATAGCTTGCATTGGTGAGTATTTATTTAAATATAATAGCCGATTTTTTTAAATCGGCTATTATTACGTAAAACTTACCTAATATATCAAGTCTGAGAAACAGATATAAGATGTTTAGACGAAGTGTTTATTTCCTCTGCCACTGCTTTTATGCTCATCATGATTTGAAGCATTTCTTCTATTGTTGTCCTTGGATTGATAGAGCAAAGTCGAATTACTACTTTTTCTTTCAATCTAGTCGTACTTAGCATAGAAAATCCTCTTTGATTAATTTCTTCCACCAGTTTTTTGTTTATTTCATGAATTGTATCTGTAGACGTTAGACCACAAGGAATGTAACGAAAAGTAACAATCCCTAATTGAGCAGGCGTTACTACTTCCCAATCTTTTTCTTTCCTTAAAAACTCTTCAACTTGTTCAGCCAACATAATACCATGATCTATTGCCTCACGAAAAGCTGTGATTCCAAATGCTTTAAAAGAAAGCCATACCTTTAATGCTCTAAATCTACGAGAAAGTTCAATTCCGCGCTCCCCAAAATTCACTTTTTCTTCTAAATTAGTTTCCGTATCCTTAATATACTCTGGGATCATACGGAACGTTTTACTTAAATATTGGCTATTTCGAATGAGTACACAACCAACATCATAAGGCTGAAAAAGCCATTTATGCGGGTCTAACGTCAAAGAATCAGCACGATGAATTCCTCTTAACAACTCCCTTCCTTTTTCACTGAGAATTGCTGCAGCCCCATAAGCCCCATCCGCGTGTAGCCATACATCTTCATCACCACATAGATCAGCCAATTCATCGAGAGAGTCCACCGCTCCGCAATTCGTTGTCCCTGCATTGGCAATAACACAGAATGGTTTTTTCCCTTTTAATCGATCTTCTTTTATTTGCTTTTTTAAAGTACTAACTGAAATTCTTAGCTCTTCATCTGTTTCAATTCGGCAAATTTGATGATGTTTAAACCCTAATACTTTAAGTGCTCGATCTACAGAAAAATGAGTTTGGTTAGAGAAATACACAACCGCATTTTCTATGTCATTATTCAACTTGACCTGTCTCGCTACAGTAAGTGCAGTCAAATTAGCCATGGAACCGCCACTGACAAATAGTCCTTCTGCTGAATCAGGGAATCCTAGCATTGATTTTAACCAGTTGATTGTCGTTAATTCAATTTGTTCAGCACCTGCACCTACTATCCAAGCTGTAGGAAATACATTAAATCCACTTGCTAAAAAATCTGCTACTACACCAACATAATTATTAGGACCGGGCACAAAAGCCATAAAATGAGGATGATCCACATGAGTAATTTGATTAAACACATTGTTATTAAGGAAATGAAGTAACTCTTTTGGATTGGATCCGTTTTCCGGAATCGTTTCAATTAGCTTGTCTCTAAAAATATTACTATCAATCGTTTCCGAAACTGGTTTACTTTTTAAATGATTCATATGATCAACAATTAAGTCAACCGCTTGATATCCTAACTGACGCATCTCTTCAGCTGATAACTGCAGGTTTTTTGTCATTTGGTTTACCCCTATTCTATTTAAAAAGGCGAGTTCTTTCTCGCCTTTTTATTTTTTATAATTTGTATTCACCGATTGCCTGTATTGGATTTTGAAGAATCATGTTGATTAACTGATGGATGTGATTCAATATTTCTTGTATTGTCGCTGCTTCATATACGGTTTGATTATATCCAAACTTTATTGTAAGTGTCTCTTCAGGGAAGCACATAATTCCATACTTTACATGCGGCTCATCAACAACTTCGTAATCTGTGATAGCAAAATTTCTGTTTTCATTTGAAGAGAAGATAGCTTGGTTAGTTGGATAGTTTTCAAAAACCCAAAGATGGTCAGTCAACTCGGTTTTTAATTCACTTTGCTTTTGTATATCAACAAATGAATAATATGCATACTCATTACACTTCAATGTTTCTAGTTGTACCTTTTGCAGGAAATCTACAAAAGTTTGCGTTTCTGTCCATGCTAGTCGGATAGGCAAAACATTTGTGAACAGACCAAACATATTTTCAATTCCTTCTACTTCGGGAGGTCTGATTGATACGAGATTAGGTAATACTATTTCTCTTGTTCCATTGTATTTGCCAAGCAATATTCCCCATACAGCTAGTAATGCCGTATTCATAGTTATATTGTTTTTAGTTACAAATGCCTGTAACTGACTAGTCAAATCCTTATTTAATGTTAAATCCATAAATGTGAAGTTTAACCCTTCACTTTGAGTTATTACTTTCTTTTTAGGAATACTAATTTTCCGATTGTACCCTGATAAATAATCGCGCCAAAAATGACGTGCTCTCTCATGATCTTGTGCTACAGTCCAATTTATGAATGTTTCAAAAGGTTTTACAATAGGTAAATCCGCCATAGTTCCGGCATTTTTTGTTTCATAGAGTTGGAATAATTCGTCTATTAAAATGCTGACGCTCCAACCATCACATAACAGATGATGGGAACTCCAAACCACCTTATGCTCCTTATTACCTAGTTGGAATATACAGAGACGGTTCATGAGTTCATCATTTTTAAATCCTCGACTTAAATTTTCATTCATCCACTGGTCTAGGAATTGTTGCTGTTCTTGTTTCGTCATATCAACCAATTTTTTTATCTCTGAAATCATTTGAACATCATGTAGAACAGCTTGCCAAGGTTGTGCTTGTTCATCTTGCACAATTATTGTTCTTAAAGAATCATGACGATTAATTAATTGTTGGAAACACTGAATAAAGAGATCAATATCCAGTTCCCCCTCAAGTGACCAAATTATTTGTTCAAAATATGCATTTGTATCCGGTTCAGTCGCAGCATGTTCATAAATAACTTTCTGGAAAGGTACTAATGGGTAAATACGTTCTATATTTATATCCGGCATTTTTTCTTGTATTTTGGTAAGTATATGTTGATTAAGTTGTTTATCTTTAACATTTAGTAATGTAGCTTTATTATCGTTCATATTGTTTACATCATTTGTTTGTGAACTTGAAAGATGGTCTAGCTTTTTAACAAATTGAACCATGTCCCCTAATATAGGAAATGAAAATAGGTTTTTTGGCTCTAGCTCAAATCCTTGTCTATATAGTCTGACGGACACTTGAATTGCTTTTATCGAATCTCCACCTAAGGCAAAGAAATGATCATTTACCCCAACTCGATCTACTTTGAGTACTTCTTGCCAAACACTAGTTAATATTTTTTCCATTTCAGTTTTTGGAGCAATAAATACTTCATTTTTTTGTTTCTCTGGAGTAGGGAGCGCTTTTCTATCTAATTTCCCATTTGGAGTCAAGGGTAATTGTTCCAAATAAACAAAATAAGAAGGAATCATGTAATCCGGCAAGTGATCTCGCAAATGCTTTCGTAGTTCTGTTGTACTAATATTTTGCTCATTTACCACATATGCAACTAAAAATTTTATTCCATTCTCATCTGTTTGATCAATTACAACAGCATGTTCGATTTGTTGGTAAGTTAGAAGACAATGGGCAATTTCTTCTAACTCTACTCGATATCCTTGAATTTTCACTTGATAATCTTGGCGGCCTAAAAATTCAATATATCCCTCAGGATGCATTTTTCCACAATCTCCTGTCTTGTATAAAAGACCAAAATCAGGATGTGATACAAATGCGTCATTCGTTTTCTGTTCGTCATTTAAATATCCTTTAGCAAGGCCCACTCCCCCGATATATAAATCCCCAATTACACCAACAGGGCACATTTTCTTTTCATAGTTCAACACATAATACGTTTGATTTGCCAAAGGCATCCCATATGGAATACTATTCCAATGTGATTCCACCTGTTTGACCGGATAATAAATTGACCAAATCGATGCTTCTGTTGCTCCTCCTAGTGAAACTACTTCTGCAATTGGAAAATGCCGTTTTATTTTTCCTGGCAAAGAAAGTGGAATCCAGTCTCCACTATGTAAAACTAAACGCAAAGAAGATTGTTCAAAATGAGAACCTACTTGATCCAATGCCAAATCCATGATTGCAGGCACTGTATTCCAAATTGTAATTCCTCTACGCTCGACGGTACGGATTAATTCTTGCATGTTTCTTGGATCACGAATCATTACCAACATTGCACCTGTGCTTAACGTTCCGAAAATATCGTATACAGATAGGTCAAAACAGATGGAAGAGATACCAATAATACGATCATCTTCATTTATCTGATATTTTTGATTAATGTCTTGAATGGTATTTGCAACCGCTTGATGAGTAATAATTACTCCTTTTGGTTTCCCTGTACTTCCTGAAGTGTATATGATATAGGCAAGATCTTCTGGACCAGCAATAGCGGGCATATCTTCTGTTGTATATAATGACAAATGTTTTTCTTCATAAAGACTAGGTTCTAATAAAAGTTTGCATGAGCTATTTTTTAAAATATATGTTTGGCGATCTAAAGGATGATCGGGATCAATCGGAACATAAGCGGCACCTGCTTTTAAAATACCTATCATATTAGCAATTGTGTCAACTTGTCTTTTTGCTAAAAGACCCACTTTGTCACCTAGACCAATGTCTTGCTCTTTTAAGAAATGCGCAATTTGATTGGAGCGTTTATGAAGTTCCGAGTATGTTAACCATTCTTGCTCAAATACCACTGCTACTTCATCCGGTGTACGTTTTACTTGGTCTGTAAATAATTGATACAGAGTAGTTAAAGGTATTTTTTCAGTTGTTTTATTATATTGCTCAATTAAAGTTTGATCCGATTCTTTCATCTGCAAAGATGTTATGTCGCTTTGTTTCACTAATTGTTCCAATAAGTCAACAAATTGGGAAAACATTGCTTCTATTACATCAACATCAAACAACTCTTCAACATAGTTCCAGCTAATTAATAACTCTCCATTTTTTTCAATTACTACATTATCCAAATACACTTGTGGAGTCCGAGCATGAATATGGCGAAGAGAACCAAGCTGTTCCCAAGCAAACGCACCCGCACCTGCTAGCATCGAGGTGAAAACAATTGGCATAACTGCTTTTGGCGTCATTTGGTGGTATCGAGTAAAATCTCGAATAAAGTTAACTCCATCGTAATGACGATGTTCAAGGCCATCCAATAAAGTAGATTGCGTTTCTTTTACTCTAGTAAAGAAAGATTGCTCTGGTTTTACATCAACATCCAACAAAATAAGCGATGTGAAATCTCCCACAATCTGTTCTACTTCTTCATGAACAGGATAACGGTTAAATACAGTCAAATTAATTGCAAATTTACGTTGATTACTCCAATATGCCAACACATCACCATATATTGTACAAAGCAGAGCGGAAGGAGTTACTTCTTTCTCTTGTGCTAACTTTCGTAGCTTTGTCCACTTTTCATTGTCCAGGATCTTAGTAAGTGATTGGAATTTAGGAGTAGCAATCTCTGCCGGATCCTTTTTTAACAGCAAAGAAGGTGCAAATGGAAAGTCAGGAAGCTTACTTGTCCAATAATCTTTTGCTGTTTTATATTCTTCACTTTGTTCCATTTCATCATAGATAAACATGTAATCTTGAAAATCAAAAGATAGAGATTCTAATTTTTGATTTGGTTTATAATAATAATGCAACAAATCCTGTCCAACTATGTTCATGCTTGCTCCGTCCATTAATAAAGCATCGTATCGAAAACATAATAAATACGTGTCTTCTTTTAAAAGAAAGGCTTTTAATTCAAACAAAGGCCATTTCCCCAAAGGGAATACATGGTTAGTCATTCGAGAACGTTCTTCTTGTAAGCGAGCATTTTGATTCCTATCATCTAAGTCTATGAGACTAACTATTTCAATCTCGTAATCAGGAACGCTTTGTAATATTTGCTGTTCTCCCTCTGGTAAAATTACGGCTCGCAACATTGGATGACGATGAATTACCTTTTGAAAACTTTTTGAAAGACGATTAATATCCAATTTTGTTTCATATTCAAAATATGTTTGAGGTGAAATACCACTTAATTCAAACTGTGAATTCCTCCCTAACATGTACGCTGTCTGAACCTCTGTTAATGGAAATGACTTAGACAAATCTTTAACATGGGTTGGTCTATTTTTAAAGTTTTCCCCTTTATGCTCTACCTCTACACAAGAACTAAGTTGAGCAATCGTAGGATGCTTAAAAAAATCTGTTGTACTTATTTTTAAGCAGTCTTTTCTTAATAAATTAATTACCTGAAGTGCTTTAATCGATTCTCCTTTTAAAGCAAAAAAATTATCATGAATACCGATTCCCTCAATCTCCATAACTTTTTCCCATGCATGCACCAATGTTTGTTCAATTTCATTGCGCGGTGCAACGTATGGAATTGATATATAATCCGTTTGTGTTATATCTAATAATCTTTTCCTATCTACTTTCCCATTTGGATTCAGCGGAATTTCTTCCACCTGAATCATTTTTTCAGGAATCATAAACTCAGGTAATTTATCACTTAAATATTTTCTGATTTCATCAAAAGAGACCTTATTATCGGATACATAGTACGCAGCTAATAATTTCCTATTTCCATATACTTGATCAACAACGATAGCTTGCTTTATTTGTGGATATTCCCTTAACTGGCTTTCGATTTCTCTTAATTCAATCCGATATCCCCGAATTTTTACTTGATGATCCATTCGACCTAGATATTCAAGTTCTCCATTAGGCAACCAACGAACGAGATCACCCGTATGATACATCATTTCTCCTGCAGTAAAAGGACTCGGTACAAATTTTTCATCTGTCAGTTTAGATTTCCCAAGATACCCTCGTGCTACCGCCACGCCACCAATACAGAGTTCACCCGGAATTCCAAATGGTTTTAATTGACAATACTTATTCAATATATAGGAATGATAATTCGGATTGGGACTTCCAATCGTAACTTCTTTGGCGGAGCTCAAATCCTTTACTGTTGCACAAATGGTTGTTTCTGTAGGACCATAAATATTTAAAATTGTCGCTTCACTGATGCATCGAATTTTTTCAACCAAATCAATGGAAAATGCTTCTCCTGCTAACAAAATAGATTTTAAATCTTTCAGAAAATTTACCCCTTCTGTATCACTTAAAATCACTTCCATTCGCGATGGCGTTGATTCCCATAAATCTACCTTATGTACTTTGACCAAATGAGCCAATTCTTTTGTTGCAAACTGGTCCTCTGTAGCAATGACTACTTTCGAGCCTTGTGTTAAAGGAAGACATATTTCTAACAAGGAAATATCAAAAGAAACACTAGCAAGAAACAAGAATGATTGATTATCTTTTACTTTTTCTCTCATTGCACTTAAAAAATGAACAAGAGATTTCTGTTCCACCATTACTCCTTTTGGATTTCCTGTTGATCCTGATGTGTAAATGACATAAGCTAAATCATTAGGATCGCCTTCCCGAATTAAATTACTTTCTTCACCTTGGAAGAGATGTTCCTCATCAAGATACAGCACTTCACCAGCAAATTGCGGTAACTCTACTTCCGTTCGCT
Organism: Bacillus sp. AY18-3; assembly: GCF_008042305.1. Lineage (NCBI taxonomy): Bacteria > Bacillati > Bacillota > Bacilli > Caryophanales > Bacillaceae > Bacillus > Bacillus sp. AY18-3. The sequence goes on from NZ_QKQR01000057.1 coordinate 36,112, forward strand.
TGCTCAATAAACATTTTGCTTGACTATCTTGTAACATATATTCAATTCGTTCATTTGGATAGTTAGGATCGATTGGTAAATATGCTGCACCTGCTTTAAAAATTCCCATCATGCCAATGATCATTTCTAATGACCGGTCTACCATAACCCCAATAATACTTTCCTTGGATACACCTTTACTTTGAAGAATAAAAGCCAATTGATTTGCTTTCTTATTCAATTCTTTATATGTTAAATATTGATCATTACAAACAACAGCGATTTGATCTGGGGTTTTTAACACTTGTTCTTCAAACAAATCTTGAAATGTTAGAGACAAGTCTATGTTTGTCTGACTGTTATTCCATCCTTCTAACAACTCTTTCTCTTCTTCTGCAATAATACACGTATCTTTCACTGCCAAATTCGGATTTTTTAATACTTGCTTTAAAATATAAAGATACGAGTTTGCAAACTGTTGCAAAGAAGAAAACGAATGAGATTTGAAAGAAATTTGAAATTCAAATTCATTATGTATTTCATTCCATTTTCTTTGTATCCAAACCGCTAAATTATTCTCTGCATATTCTTCTATCGAATTTTTATTATGTAACCCTTCCATCCCAATAACAATTTGAAAAGGAGTTAAAGGATGTTCCACTAATAATTCAGAGAGTGGATACCCCTGATTGTCATACCCGAATAAAGTCGTTTCTTCAATCTGATTCACTACTTGTTTAAAGCTATGATGCGGATGGATTTCACTTCCTAAAGGAATCAATTTATTAAGATTCTCGCTTTTTTCAAGATTTTTTTCGATTACAGGAATACCAATAGTAATTCTTTCTTGATCTGTATAGTGTGCCAAACAAATCCTTAACGCGGCCTGTAACCAGCTAAATAATAATAAATCTTGAGACTTACTTTCTTTTTGTATACTTTTACTCAACTCTACATTCATTATGATTTGAACGTGCTCACAAGGATTTTCTTTATTTAGTTGGTAATCACTATTAAATATAGAAAAATCAAGAACCTCGGAAGATAATTGCTCCTTCCAAAACGCTTCTACCCCTTTATTTCCATGAATAGAACTTCGATCTTTAATGTGCATGTTTATCTTTATCCCCCTAATATTCATTTCTTCTATTCGTTAATTTTCAGGCCAACTTCAAGCCCATGGAGAAATACTTGATGGTTATCCAAACATAAAAATTGCTGAATCTCTTCAAATTTCATATGACCAACTGAACAAACGCCTAAATTTAATGTCTCAGCAACCATATTTAAGGTAGCAGTGATAATGCCTGACTCAATACAAGCAAATAAATATCCATCTGAACCGTATTTCGGGATGGAAGCGTTCGCATTATAAACCAAATAAACTGAGAAAGCAGATTGAGTAAATAAATCCTGGTTAATTAACTCATGATCACTTTTGATTACTTGATCAATGTTGTTTACAATCACAAGACTATTTTTTGATGGGTTATAATAATAAAACCCAGCTTTTATACCTTCTATACGTTTTGGTTTTATATAAACAAAGATATCAATAGGGTAGAGTCCGCCTGCACTTGCGTAATGATAGTATATTTTTTCTTCCCTAACCTGTTTTAGAGTTGATATGAAATGGGAAAATTCCAAAAAATTAATATGTTTTTTCATATCAAATTGGCGACAAGACCTACGTTCCTTGATTATAGTGGGTAGCTCATTTGTTGTTTCAAGTTGAATTTCGGTTGATCGCGCAGCAACGTGCGTTCGATTAAATTGTTCACGCATATACGTATCTAACTCTTCTTTAGAAAAGCGAATCTGGTTGCTATATGGATTCGGAAAAATCTTTTCTTGTGTGGAAAATACTTCTCTTGGGTGTAATATGTTACTTACTAACACACGATTTTTTATCATAAGCTCTATTGTTTTTTGTGTCTCTTCTATATTTCCTAAAGAAAAGCGCTCTACTAGTTTACTAATTTTTACACCTTTTTGAGCCATAAAATAAAACTCAGGAAACCACTCAGACAGAATGCCTGTAAATCTCATTTCCCCTATCAAAACTTCATTATGCAACTTTTCCCAATGCTTAATAGGAGACCAGTAATAAATTTTCTCGTTCATATAACCCTCCATAAACTTTTAACTTATTTTTGAAATGCAATTTTCTAATCTACAAAAAATATTTTTTAGATTCTGATCCTTGTCTCATAGTGATTATAAATACATGCACTTCAACGAAACTTGAAAATAATGAAATAACTTTTTCTTCATTAATTTTTTTTATTTCATCATAAAAAGTGTTTTTTTATTAGATATTTCACATCCTTTCCCATAGTAATCCTATAAGGTATAAACCATTTAGAATGTTAAGAACATTGACGCATTTGCAATGTGAAATTATTGTAATGGATTGGAAAGCAGATGGGTATAGATATTAAACATATTAATATTGAGAAAGTTTTATTTGTTATATCGATAAAATTTTCTCGTGATATTTATTACATATAGATTAAGAAAAAATTTTAAAATTTTTCTTTTGAAGTTAGTTTAAAAATGTAACGTACTATTACATACAAGTGAGTTACTAACATATCGTATTTAAAAAAGAGAAAAGCCACCATTAAAGGGGACTTTTCTCTTTTTTTTGCCAAATACTTTTAAAGCCTTTTTTATTTTTAACCATTTTGTGGAATTTAAAAAAACTCGAAATTTTACCCGTTAATTTTTTGGAATTTGTAAAAAAA
>NZ_QKQR01000058.1:0-18605 GCF_008042305.1 Bacillus sp. AY18-3
CAATTTATTGTTTTACAATAAATATTTATCAATTACAAAGATTTTTTTATTGTATATTTTATTTTAAATAAAAATATATAGTACTACTTATTCAAAAAAATATCCTATAGAATAGACTTTTTTTAGTGTCTATTCTATAGGATACAGTTTAATTATCATATTTTTTTATTTGTTGAACAACTTAATTCTCAAACACAAAATTAATCTTATTATCTTTCCACTCTAACATCGCATCAAACGTTTTCTCGCCTTTTTTAAAGCCTTTAATTAAATCGGTCTTTTCACCTTTTAAAAGTTTTGTCATATTCTTTTGCGAAATTGTTTTGCTTAATATTTTCTTTGAGATTGTAAAGTCACATTGTGTCGTGTTGTAATTAGAACAACCGTAAAACGTTGACTTATCAATCACATCGCCATCACATTTTTTACAGCTACCAACCTTTTTACCTGTTGTAAATTTCGATCCTTTTCGCTCAATCGATTCAACATGTAATCCAGTAAAATCCCATTTCTCTGACATTTCCACTGCATCTTCAATAATTTTAGCTGATAGCTTTTTCGTTTGTTCCATAAATGTAGCTGGTGATGCTGTGCCTTCACCAATTTCCGCAAGGCGTTGCTCCCATTTCGCTGTCATTTCTGGTGAAGCTAGTATTTTATCACCGATTGCGGTAATTAATACTTTCCCTTTATCGGTTGCATACACTTGGTTCTTCTGTACATCTATATATTTACGGTCTTTCAGCATAGTAATAATACCTGCACGCGTTGCCTCAGTACCTAAACCTTCTGTTTTCTTTAATACTTTCTCCAGCTCTTCATTTTCTAAATACTTACCGGCCGTTTTCATTAACGTAATAAGTTGTCCTTCTGTATAACGCTTCGGCGGCTGTGTTTTTCCTTCTTTCACTTTCACCTTTATAACTTTTCCTTGTTCACCTTCTGCGACAATTGGAAGAATTGTTTCGTCATCTTTATCGTCTTGGAAAATAACTTTACGCCAACCTTCTTGAATTTGCTGTTTTCCTTTTGAAATGAATTCAGCACGTTCGTCTACAAGAGTTGTAATCGTTGTGTAGTCAAAGATTGCTACTTCATAATGCGCCGCAATCAGTCTTCTTACAATCATATCGTAAATTTTCTTTTCATCACCTGATAGTTTGCTTGGATTTGTAACTTGCTCTGTCGGTATAATTGCATAATGATCTGTAACTTTTTTTTCATTCACATAACGCTTATTATTCATAATCGATTCAATTGGTGCTGGCAATAAACCTTTATATTCATCAAACTGACTTAACTTCTGTAAAATATCAGGGAACGTCGCTGCTTCTCCTTGTGTAACATAGTTAGAATCCGAACGCGGATAAGAAACTATTCCTTTTTGATATAGTGCTTGTGTTATATCAAGCGTCTTTTTCGGTGAAAATTTAAAAGCTTTATTAGCTGTCGCTTGCAGTGCTGATAAATTAAATAAAAACGGCGGCTGAAACTCTTTACGCTCCGTTTTCATTTCTTTTACTACAGCCGGTTTACCTTGGCAAAATGCTGCAATTTTATTTGCCATATCAGGGTCTTTTAAGCGGGATTCACTATCCTTCTCCCATTTCCCCTCATACTTCTTTCCTTCTATATTAAAGGTTGCAAACACTTCCCAAAACGGCTCAGACTTAAAGTTTTCTATTTCTTTTTCACGCTTTACAATTAATGCGAGTGTCGGTGTTTGTACACGACCAGCTGAAAATACATCGTTCATTCCTTTTTTCTTTAGCAATATACTAAAGACACGTGACGCATTCATACCAACGACCCAATCCGCACATGACCTTGTATACGCCTCATAGTACGTATTGATTGTATCTGCTTCATCTAATAAATTTTTAAATCCTTGATATATAGCTTGTTTCGTTAAAGATGAAATCCAAAGACGTTTCATCGGCTTTTGCACGTTACAAAGATTTATAATGTTTCGTACGATTAATTCCCCTTCACGACCAGCATCGCCCGCATGAATAATTTCTGTTACCTGAGGGTTATGTAACAGCTGTTTCACAACGTTAAATTGCTTATACTTTGACTTTGTTACCTCAAACTGAAAACGCTCTGGAATCATCGGTAACGTATTTAGTGACCATTTCTTCCACTCAGCGTGATAATGTTCTGGATTACATAACTGCGTCAAATGACCAATTGCCCATGTACAGTACGCTCCATTTGGAAATAACTCATTCGCTTCTACTTCTAAATATCCATCTTTACGGCGATATTTAAACTGTGAAACAAGAGCCAAACCTTGATCTGGTTTCTCGGCAATAATTAATTTCATTTTATAACTCCCTATCTATATTCCAGTGTTACTTTCATTGTCTATCTGTTTAGAGACGATGATAAAACAACAATCTTATTTATCATTCGCGGTTTGTCTCGTAAATGGGAGACCTATAATATTATACGCTTATTCTTTATGGCTTCACAATAGAAACTCTTCATTTAACTCTTACATTCACATGCTCATAATTAAAAAGACGTCCCAAAAAATCAGAAGCCTTCTTGCTTACATTTATGAAATTGTGCAGATAATATGCAGATATAAATAAGCATAAGTAATCTCCATACGAACATATGATGAAATGAACGATAGGACAGGGAGGTATCATAATGTTCGCTTACACATTAATCGCCTTAACACTTTGTTGTATCTCGGTTCTTATTACATCATATATATCTAAACGCAAGGGTACCCTAATGGAGTATATGGTATTTATTATGTCTTTTAGTATGAGTACGGGTTTAAGTATCGGTTTTTATTTAGGTATTTTTTTTAAAGGTGAATTACTATATTCTACTTTGCTTGCGATTTTGATTAGTGGTTTTATCGGTTTTTTAGTCGGTCTACGGTTTCACCTATTTACCGCTTTAGAAGGAATGTTTTCTGGATTAATGGCAAGTATGATAGGAGCAATGATTACAGAAATGTTAAACGCTCAACAAGCTCATAGTATACTGTTTATTAGTCTTTTACTTACGATAACAATAACTATGTCATGTATGATTCAACTTTTATCAGACACCTTTTCTACTTTTATTCAACGGCGTTTTTTGTTATTACTATCAATTAGTGTGGCAATTATCGTTGCCGTATTCGTGACATACCCAGATCATACTCCCCCACCTTCACCCGGGCATGATCAACATATACATTGACTCTTACACCGAAAATGAATAAGCAGCTATCCATAGGATAACTGCTTCATTTCATTCTGGCTTATTAGGAATGTTTGGGTTTGGAACATAATCAGATTTATAATCTGTATATTTCACTTCTGTTACCATCCCGGCGGAAGCATGGTGTAAATCATGACAGTGGAACATCCAATCACCCGGATTATCTGCTACAAAGGCTACTTCATATTCTTCACCTGGTTTTAGGTTCAAAGTATCTTTCACAATTGGAGAACCTTCTATCGGTTTTCCATCTTTACTCAACACCTGGAAGAAATGACCATGTAAATGCATCGGATGATCGTCCATTTTAGAACGATTTACCAATTTTACTTTTACTAAATCACCCTTTTTTACTGGAATCGGGTCAATGTCTGGAAATACCTTTCCGTTAATTGTATATACCATTTCATTTCCATTCATTTGCGTATTCAAGTCCATATTATATGTGGCAGTATACTGCTGATTTAACGTGAAACTACCTAGTTTTTTAGCACCATATTTCGTCATATCTAATTTCGATAATTTTTCTTTTTCATCTGCTTTATCTTTCATCTCTTTGCTGCCATCATATTCAATAACAGCTTTCATTCCTTTTGCACCTTTATTTGGTGAATGGTCTTCAACATACCATTTCCCAGGATTATTAGCAGTAAATTCAATATCATAACGTTCACCAGGTGCGATTGAAATTACTTGATCCTTTATAACTTTTGGATCGTTTATTGGTTGGCCATCTGTCGCAATTACTTTTATATCATGACCGTGAACGTGTATATCATGTGATAGATAACCAGCATTAACGAGTCGAAGACGGACTTTATCCCCCTTATTCACTTTTAATGGTTCTACTAAATCCCCGCTTTTACCATTGATTGTGAATAAATCATACATACTCATATCATGACCTTCCATCTTCATATTTCCATGGTCCATTCCTGCCATATTACTAGAGTCTTTTTTATCACTGCCCATGTCCATACCGGAATGATCCATGTCGTTCCTATCATTATTCTTTTTCGTATTTTCATTATCCTTACTAGATTTATTACCATCTGCTTTTTCTGTTTTTCCTTTTGTCATTTCTTTTAACTGTTTATTAATCTCTTCTTGATCTGTTACCCATTCATCTAACATTAATGTGTAGTCTTTATCATATTTCTCCTTTGTATCTTCTACAATGAGCGCTCCATACAAACCTCTATCTAATTGATTTACAGAATCTTGATGTGAATGATACCAATACGTTCCTGGTACGTTCGCTTCAAACTCATAGGTGAAACTTTTTCCAGATTCAACCGCATCTTGCGTCACACCTGGAATTCCATCCATATTATTTGGGACAGGATACCCATGCCAATGAATAGATACTGGTGCAGATAGTTCATTTTTTAATGTCACTTTCACCTTTTCGCCTTTTTTCACCCGAATTTCTGGACCAGGAGATGAGCCATTAAATGTCCAGACTGGAACAATAACACCGTTACTTAATTTTTGCTTTTCTTCTTTCGCTATTAAAGTAACTTCTGGTCCTATTTCAACTTTCAATGGTTTTGTAGCCGTTTCAGTCTGTGGTGTTTTTTTATCGTTCATATTTTTATGATCGTTTGTTGTATTTGTGGTCGCAGAACATGCAGCAATTAAAGATATGACAGAGACTGTAACTGCTGTTAACACAAATCTCTTCATGGAAACCCCTCCTTTTTCTTTTTCAAAATCATTATAAAAAATGATTTTCAAGAAAATATGGAGATATGCAATGAGCTAAATAAAAAGACGCCCAAAATTGAGCGCCTCTTCTAATGATTATTTCGTAACAACTTCATCTTTTTTTATATTTACATTGTTTTCTCTCATAAACGCTTCAATCTCTTCAACTTCTCTAATAATATCTTTTGACAAGTTTTCATGTCCGTCTTTCGTTACAAGAATGTCATCTTCAATACGAATTCCAATTGCTTCTTCTTCAATATAAAGACCAGGTTCAATTGTTATAACCATGCCTTCTTCTAACACTCTATCTTTATATGTTCCTACATCATGCGTATCTAAACCAAGGAAATGGCTAACACCATGATAATAGTATTTTGATAACTCTTCGTCTTCTTGAATTAAACCAATTTCTTTACACTCTTCTGCTAGTACCTTTTTTGTATACTCATTTAATGCAGCAAACTTTACTCCTGGCTTAATGAGTTTCGTTGTTTCTTTCAATGCTTTTAATACAATATTATACATTTGTTTTTGGCGACTAGAGAATGTTCCATTTGCCGGGAATGTATAACTAATATCAGCGTTATAGTAGTCTTTTTGAGCGCCTAAATCTAGCAGTACTAATTCACCATTTTGAATTTGTGCATCATTGTCTTCATAATGAAGAACTGTAGCATTTTTCCCACTTGCCAAAATTGTATTGAATGCATGATGCTTAATACCAGATGACTTCAATGTGAAATCAAACTGAGCTTCTAATTCATACTCCATCATGTCTGCTTTTGCATGCTTAAGTACGTTGTAAATACCCTCTTTCGTTACAGCAATTGCTTCTTTTATGATTTCAATTTCTTCTTCTGTTTTAAACACTCGTAATTCACAAATATTCGGATATACATTACCAACTAAAACGTGTGGATACTGTTCTCTTACATGTTTAGCAAAAGCAAGCGTTTTTGTCTCCGTACCATTCCACTCACGACGCTCTAAATCTAAATATAGATGCTTCACATTTTCTGTAAAAAGGATATTTGACATTGTCCTTTCAAAGCTATCTAAATATACAACTTTCTTTATACCTGAAATTTTCTCTGCTTCTTTGTTAGAAACTGTTTTACCGACCCATTTTTCCATGACTGGATCCGATTTTTCAATGAACAGTGTTTCTTCAACACTATTTCCAAACTTCTTCAACATGAAAATAACATTTGGTTCCTCGATTCCTGTTACATAGTAAAAATTTCGATTCGGCACAAATTTATAATGTGCATCCGCTGACATATGAGGTGCTTGTCCAGCAAATAAAATAGTAATAGATTCATCTGGTAATGTGTTTACTAATCGTTCTCTATTTTGAGCAAAAAATATTGATTTCATAATAATCCTCCTAGCGTTCTATGTATACTTGTAAATCTAATTACCCAATACAATTCATTTTATTATTGTTATAATTTTTCGTCAATTGATAGTACTCATATAAAAAGGAAAATTTTCATTACTAGAGCCCATTCCATTCCAATCTAAATTATGCATACCACTCCACAATTTCTTGACATTTATTCCATATACTTAAAATCTCATATATAGGAAAGGAGCTACAACTTTGAAATATTATGTAGCAACAGGGATAGCAATTACTTCTTTATTCATCATTACAGGATGTTCTAGCAACGCCGAAACAGCACCAGTGAAGAAAGACACGGTGCAATCTCAACGAAAACATACAGAAACAGTAAATACGAGTCCGCAAAACTTCTATAAGGAAACTACATCTGGAAAAATCGAGCACATTCATGGAATTGGCTATGCAGGAAATATGCCCGGAGTTTCTATTGCCACTCACAGTGGTATAAAAGTTTATCATAATGGAAAATGGTTTGAAACTAAGACTGAGCTACATGATTATATGGGGTTTCAGGCAACGAAGAACGGATTCTTTGCCAGCGGCCATCCTGAACCAGGTGCAAATTTAAAAAATCCTTTAGGATTAATGAAAAGTTCTGATGGCGGTAATACCCTCGAGAAGCTAGCGTTTTATGGAGAATCTGATTTTCACAACCTTGCTGTTGGATATAATACGGAAGCAATTTATTTATACAATGAGCGTCCAAATTCTAAATTACAACAAGGTTTTTATTTCAGTACGAACAACGGACAAGATTGGAAAAATAGTAAGTTAAAAGGTCTTTCAAGTACAATTCATTCCTTTTCCGTACATCCTGATCAATCTAGTGTAGTCGCGGTAAGTGCTAAAGATGGTGTTTACTTATCTACAGATTACGGAAATACATTTGAACTATTCTCTACATCACTTGAATCGACAGCAGTTACATTAAGTAATGAAGATGTTTTTTACGCCCCTATCAATAAGCAAATGATAACGAAGAAATCAATTGCTACAAATGAAGAAACAAACATACAAACTCCATCTTTAGATTCTAAAGATGCAATTATGTACATATCACAAAATCCTCAAAATTCATCTGAAATAGTATTTGCTACAATGAAAGCAAATGTGTTCCTTTCTACAGATGAGGGGAAAACTTGGAAGCAGATTACGAAAGAAGGAGCATTTCAATTTAATTAGAAAGGTGAATATAACGTGTTTTCAACAATTAGCGAGTGGAGTTATCAACTCATGTCTCCTTTAATGGATGTCGCGAATGCTACGAAATCAATTCCTCTTTTATTTGCATTTTTATTAGGCATTGTAGGTACCCTTGCTCCTTGCCAATTAACAGGAAACATTAGCGTTATTACACTTTATGGGAATCAATCTTTACAAAAGGGACATGCATGGAAACATATATTGTTATTCATTTTAGGAAAAATAATAGCTTTTACGACACTTGGACTATTAGTATGGTTTTTAGGAAAAGAGATTCAGCAAATATTAACTTTGTATTTCCCATGGTTACGAAAAATAATTGGACCTTTATTAATTTTAATGGGACTAATGTTGGCAGGTATTATAAAAGGAAGAAGTTTCTTCTCGATCAAATTTATACGAAAACAAAATGAGGTTGGCTCATTTTTACTTGGATTCTTCTTTTCCTTAGCTTTCTGTCCGACTATGTTCGTTCTATTTTTCGGAACGTTAATCCCTTTATCTTTCTCATATAATTATGGTTACTTGTTTCCGACATTCTTTTCGATAGGAACTGCTCTCCCTATCGTTATATTAATGTTCATCATCTCCTATCTTGGATTAAATGGAGCACTACTTAAAAAGAGCCGAAAAATAGGAAAATACATTCAGCTTATAGCAGGGATACTACTCATTTTAGTTGGAATTTATGATATATCCTTATATTGGGTATAAATAAAAAAGGTAAGTTCAAGTGATTTGAACTTACCTTTTTTACAAATTATATTTCACTCTTCTGCATGCCCTTTTGCTTCATCTCCCACTTCTTATACAATAGTACTGCACCAAATAAAAATACCCCTGCAATGAATGAACCTACTGGTAACATTTTTATCATTTCATCAGGAAATACGAGCGGTAATAATGGAAATGCATACGCTGCTGGAATACGTACTCCAACAATTTTTAATAAAATAAGCATTAATATCATATTGAATAAAGTGACTACAATCCATGAATCAATCGTAAAGTACAATAACGTTCCAACAGTTGCCGATATAGTTAATACCACGATCTGCTTAAACGCCATTTTCTCATTGTACATTGGTTTTTGAAGTGATTCATACACAACGACTAGAATTGGCGGAATAACCGCTAATTGTTCATAACCAGTTATCCAACATAAACTGATCCATACAAAATTTAAAAATAAAAATATAACCATATATTTATATTGGATTTTAACTTTTCTCTCCAAACCATTATTCAATTTAAAAATAAGAACACCAATCATTAAAATAAATGTCAAAACGAAGACTGAGATAACAAATGACCATTCTGTCGCATTTGTTACTAATGGTAATAAACCTGTCGCAATAGATGGTGCTAAATTGGACTGAATAACACGTAAAAACAGCATCATCAATACAAGCGTTAAGCTTACTTTCCCTAAATAGGCTATATCCATTTGATTCACCATAAAACCAATTACAGCTGTTATTGACGGTGCAATAAAGATTTTTTCTGGTTGTCTTAGCCATCCCGGCTCACGGTATGCCCATAAAGCGATTGCCATTGCCGCTATTTCCGGCAAAATGACTTCTGGATCATTTAATAACACACCTGCTGTTACCATAGCTAAAATAAATAAAATAGCAATCGTATATGAGATGATTGTTTCTTTCTTTGAAATCACTGCATTCATTATTACATACTCCTTTTTGCTTATTACTCTCATAATTTAAAACAACTTTTATATACCCTACCAAGGTATTGTATATTAATATCTTTTCTATTTCAAGTATTAGTATTTATTTACATTCTCTATCATTCCATACACATACAAAACAAGGAATATTTACAGGCATTGACACTTATTAAAAGATACGTTACAATAACTATATATTAGTAAGTAACTAATATAATTAATTCTAACTAGAGGTGAAACAAATGAAAAACATTTTATTCCGTATTAACGAATTATCAAAAAAAGAAAAAGCATCTGGATTAACAGTTGATGAAAAACAAGAACAACAAATGCTACGTCAAAACTATACAAAAACATTTCGTGGCAGCTTAGATTCTATTTTATTAAACACAAAAATTGTTGATCAACATGGTCTTAACGTTACACCAGCCGCATTACAAGATGCTCAAATACGTTTAAAATTAAGCAAATGAAATCGAAGCTAAATAAACAATCGTATAAAACATAAAAAGAGCCGGAATTCCTATTTAGAAATTCCAGCTCTTTTTATTGTCTTTTCTAATTTAGTAAACGAGCGATACATCACAATTCTCCACGATACAATCATCGCAAATGCGAGTAAGAAAAACATTCCGCTTAACTCTGCTAAATCAATCGATCGACTTAAATATGATTTTAACGCTACTCGTACAGCCAATAACCCGACTAAAATAAATATGAATGCTTTTGACGGTTTCATATATATATGTTCATTTCTTATTTCAAACTTAGTTGTTTTAATAAGAAGTATAGAGAAAATAAGTCCTAGGCTAATTGCCTCTACTATTTCTAACGATGTTAATCGAAACTCTGGTAAGAAGTACATCATTGCACCAGTACTCATAAAAATTGGCGGTAATATAATTTTCTTTTTCGTTACCGGTTTTTTCGCTGCTTTAAAGCGAAGAAACATGACACCAACAGCCATACAAACCGCTACAATACTTGATAAAAGTGCTATCATACTATCCACTCCTATCTATTTAAAAGACTTTTTGAGTAAAATCATAAACCAAACGAGCCCGATACTTATAATAACGTGACCTAATCCAGCCATATGGCTTAAACCGTTAAAGTCAGTTCCATTTACTTGTAGAAGTCCTCTCCATAGCATTGTGGCGATAGTAAAAATTAATCCTACATTATAGACAACAAACCATGCACGAAAACTCTTTGTTTCTTGTACATGAAATACTTTAAATAGACCCAAAGCGATTAAAAAGAAGACGAAACCAAGTACTAATACATGTGTATGCACCAATTGTAACATTGTGGATCCTTTAATTCCTTGTGCTTTCGTATACTCTCTTGCAAAAACTCCTGATAATAAACCGATAATTAAGTAAATAAATGCTGTATTATATAATTTCTTCATTCTATTCCTCCTGCTGTAAACTTTCCATATTCGCTGCAATCATTTTACAGAAAGTTTATGAACGGAATATGAACAAAATATTACATTCAACTTTTGAAAATAAAAAAGCCATTCCACAATTAATATTTGCGGAATGACTTTTCAACTTATTTTAAATCTTCTATCGAGAAAGCACCTGGAAGTAATTGCTCAACAGTCACTTCTTTTTCATCACCTTTTACATTCGTTAGTAAAACTGTCATTTTCGGTTCACAGAATTCAGCAATTACTTGTCTACAAGCACCACATGGTGATATCGGTCCGTCCGTTTCGCCTGTAATAACTAAGTAACTAAAGTCGCGCTCCCCTTCTGATACTGCTTTAAAGATCGCTGTTCTTTCTGCACAGTTACATAAACCGTAAGAAGCATTTTCTATATTACAACCAGTATAGATTTTACCTTCTTTCGTAACTAATGCTGCGCCAACAGGAAATTTCGAATACGGAATATATGCTTTTGCTAACATTTTATTTGCTTCTTCGATATATTTTTTCTTATCCATATTATTTCCCCCTTAAAGTATGTGTAATTATGATTAGTCAGTAATAACTGTATGAACTAATTTAGGAGCCACTGCTGTTTCAGCAATAGAAATATTTTCATAAATTTTTGCTTTTACATCTTCTACATTTTCACGATTTGCATAGATCGTTACGAATGGCTCGCCTTCTTTTACTGCATCGCCAACTTTTTTACGTAACATTAATCCTACTGCTAAATCGATTTCATCTTCTTTTGTCGCACGGCCAGCACCAAGTAGCATAGCTGCGATACCAATTTCATCTGCAACAATGTTAGAAATAACACCTGAAGTTTTTGCAGGTACATCAATTACATACTTCGCCTGTGGCATTTTTTCTGGATTGTCTACAATTGAACTATCTCCGCCTTGATTGCTTAAGAACTCTTTAAACTTCTCAGTTGCTTTTCCGTTTTTCATAACTTCAATTAGCATTTCACGAGCTTCTTCTAACGTATTTGCTTTTTTCGCAAGTACGACCATTTGACTTCCTAATACAAGTACTAATTCCGTTAAATCTTCTGGACCTTCACCTTTTAACGTATCAATCGCTTCTTTCACTTCTAGAGCGTTACCAATTGCAAATCCAAGCGGTTGTGACATATCTGAAATAACAGCCATCGTTTGACGTCCTACATTATTTCCGATACGCACCATTGCATGTGCTAATTCTTTTGCATCTTCTTCTGTTTTCATAAATGCGCCAGCACCTGTTTTTACATCAAGTACGATTGCGTCAGCACCAGCTGCAATTTTTTTACTCATAATTGAACTCGCGATTAAAGGAATTGAGTTTACTGTTCCTGTTACATCACGTAATGCATAAATCTTTTTATCTGCAGGTGTTAAGTTTCCAGTTTGTCCAATAACAGCTACTTTGTCACGGTTTACAATATCAATGAACTGCTCTTTCGTAATTTCAACGTGGAATCCTTCTACCGCTTCTAATTTATCAATTGTTCCGCCTGTATGTCCTAAACCACGACCAGACATTTTTGCTACTGGTACATCTAAAGCAGCTACTAATGGTCCTAATACTAATGTTGTCGTATCACCAACACCGCCAGTTGAATGTTTGTCTACTTTAATTCCTTCAATTGCTGATAAATCGATCGTTTCTCCAGACTCAACCATCGCCATCGTTAAATCTGCACGTTCGCGATCTGTCATATCTTTAAAGAAGATTGCCATTGCAAGTGCACTCACTTGATAATCAGGAATACTTCCGTCTGTATATCCATTAATAAAGAATTTGATTTCTTCAGTCGTTAATTCTTTGCCGTCACGTTTTTTCGCAATAATATCTACCATTCTCATTACAATCACCATTCCTTTTTATATGATATGAATCTGTTAAAATAATAAGCCTACGATTGTTGCTGATAAGAAACTTACTAATGTTGCACCGAAAAGTAATTTCAAACCAAATCTTGCGACTACATTCCCTTGCTTTTCATTTAAGCTCTTAACTGCCCCTGCAATAATTCCAATTGAAGAGAAGTTTGCAAATGAAACTAAGAATACAGATATAATCGCTGTCGTTCTATCTGAGAAATTAAAGTTTCCTTGTGCTAAATCTGTCATAGCGACAAATTCATTTGATACTAATTTTGTTGCCATAATATTTCCGGCATTAACTGCTTCATGCCAAGGTACACCCATAATAAATGCAAATGGTGCAAATACATAACCAAGAATTTCTTGGAATGAAATACCGATTACACCTTTAAATACTGCATTAATGAATGCGATTAAAGCAACGAAACCGACTAACATAGCTGCTACTGTAATTGCAACTTTAAATCCATCTATAATGTATTCCCCTAATACTTCAAAGAAAGTCTTTTTCTCTTCTTCTTGTACTTCTAACATATCTTCTTCTTCAGTAACTTCATAAGGGTTAATGATAGAAGCGATAATAAAACCACCGAATAAGTTAAGCACTAAAGCGGTTACAACATATTGTGGTTTTAATAACACCATATATGATCCAACGATAGACATTGAAACGGTAGACATTGCAGATGCACATAATGTATACATTCTTTTCTCTGGCAATAATCCTAGTTGTTTCTTAACTGAAATAAACACTTCAGATTGTCCTAAAATCGCAGAAGCAACAGCGTTATATGATTCTAGTTTCCCCATTCCATTTACTTTACTTAATGCTAGACCGATAGATTTCACAATAATAGGTAATACTTTAATGTGTTGCAAAATACCTATTAAAGCTGAAATAAATACGATTGGCATTAATACACTTAAAAAGAACGAAAACTCTTTTTGATTTACTAATCCACCAAATACGAAATTCACACCGTCAGCGGCATATTTTAATAGCTCTCCAAAACCATCTGCTATTCCGCTAATTAATATATTCCCTACACTTGTATTTAATAATAAAAACCCCAAAATGAATTGTAATATAACCATCGTTATGATTGGGCGATATTTGACTTTCTTTCTATCATTACTAGCAAGCCAAGCGATACCTAAAATCAATACGAGGCCAAAAATACCGATTAAATATTTCATAAGCCGTCTCCTCCCATTCGTATCCGCTTACATTTTTTTCAATTATTAAAGCAATAGATACACTTTACTTTGTGTATCTATTGCTTTTGACTTCATTAATAATTAGTAGTTATCTGTAGCACCTTTTGCATTATTTAATACGATTGCAACACTAGCACTTGCTCCAACGCGAGAAGCTCCAGCAGCTACCATTTTGTCTGCATCTTCACGTGTACGAACGCCACCAGATGCTTTTACACCAACGTTTGGTCCTACTGTTTTGCGCATTAATGCGATATCTTCAGCAGTTGCTCCGCCAGTTGAGAATCCAGTTGAAGTTTTTACGAAGTCAGCACCAGCTTTTACTGATAATTCACAAGCGCGTACTTTCTCTTCATCTGTTAATAGGCAAGTTTCAATGATTACTTTTACAAGAGCTTTTCCTTTTGCTGCTTGTACTACTTCATAAATATCTTTTTCAACGAACTCGTTATCGCCATCTTTTAAAGCGCCTACGTTGATTACCATGTCAACTTCAGTTGCACCTTTTGCGATAGCATCTTTTGTTTCGAAAGCTTTTGTTTCAGTAGTGCTTGCTCCTAATGGGAAACCGATTACAGTACAAACATCTACATCATGTCCAGCTAATTCTTCAGCAGCTAGCTTCACCCATGTAGGATTAATACAAACAGAAGCGAATTTATATTCCTTTGCTTCTTCGATTACTTTCATAACATCTTCTTTAGTAGTATTAGCTTTTAAAATTGTATGGTCAATTAACTTTGCAATGTTCATTATCTTCACTCCTCATATCTTTTAACAACTTCATTCTAACTCTTAGTTGAACAAATGTAAATACACTTTTGAAATTTTGTTCATTCTTTTCGGAAAGGAATTTTTCAATAGTAAATAAAGCGCATTCTAACTAAGAAACAATTCATATTTAAAATCAAAACTTTTATATTAACAATGGTAGTATGTATCTCAATATCCATAATTATTTTTAAAAAGGCAATTTGTATTCAAAAAACACTCCCATAATTCATACATAACAAAATAAAAGGCTTTCTCAAAATTAACATCTTGAGAAAGCCTTTTATTTCTAACCTTTTTGATAATGTAACAATTCTTTTGCTGTATGCTGATCGATAATTAATACATTTGCATACCCGCCACGTAACGCACCATCAATTGCTTTTATTTTTCTATTACCACCAGCAACTAAAATAGAACGTTTCTTTAATTTCAGTTCTTCTAACTCAATTCCAATTGTACGCTGATTAATCTCTTCGCTACTAATCTTTCCGTCTCCATCAAAGAAACGTGAACAAATGTCACCGACCGATTGTTTTTTGAGCAAATTCGTTTCATCCTTATCGAAATAACCTAATCGGAATAATAATGCTTCGTCTCTCACTGTTCCTACAGTGAAAATTGCAACATTCGCTTGTTTCCCCATTTCGATAATGTGATGAATATGTCGATCCTGCTCTACTAATTCTTTTGTCACTGCATTATCAAATATAACTGGAAGGGGTAGATTTCTTGGTGTCGTTTGAAAAGCATCTGCAAATAAAGCAATCGTTTCATTCGCATATGTATTTACACTCGAATGACTAATACCACCTTTTAACTGAACAACTTCTACACCTTTTACATGTTGTGGTACAATTTTTCTAGCGATTTCATACATCGTCATTCCCCAGCTTACACCAACGATATCACCAGTTTTAACCGTCTTTTCCATATACTCAGCTGCATATTTACTAATATACTCTGTAATCGTTGCATATTCTGGCACTGGAGAAAATACGACATGTGCCTCTAACAAGTTGTACTTTTCTTTCAGTAAATTTCCAACGTTATCTAAATCAGCAAATGGATCGGCTATGCTAATTTGAACAAATCCTTTTTCTTTCGCGTACTTTAATAATCTAGAAATAGTCGGCCTTGAAATATTTAATTTATTAGCAATTTCCTGCTGACTATAATCTGACTGATAATATAATCTTGCAACTTCAACGCTTAATTGTTGTTTATCTTTATCCATAGTAACTCATTACATATCCTTTCCTGTATTTCCTTTTCGTTACAAGCATTATACAGCTTTATGCAAGAAATTTCGACTACCGAATTTTATCTAACTGAACTTCTACTACACTTAGTATTTAAAATGAAACTTTATTGTATATATTTACAACCTCAACATAGATACACTTGAAACATATAAATCGATTTATATGTAATTCATTCTTTTTTGCTTTTTCTGTAGTAACGATAACAAAGCTATTCAATAAGAAACATGAAACATCGTCTAAAAAGTTACCTTTACTAAAAACTATTCAAATCCCCCTCATAAACAGAAGATACTGTTTATGAGGGGGATTTATTCAATTTAAGTCTATAAAAATCGGATAAAAACAATGCAAGTTTTCACTTATTTAGAATAAGTGAAAAGATGATGTTTTATTTGTTCAATAAAATAATGATGGTGTATATTATCGTTAGATACTCGACTTGCCATAATAGCTCCCTCCATTGAAGATGCAAGAAAAGAAGCGAGTGATATAATGTCTATATCTTCTTTAAGTTCTTGTTTCTCTATTCCTTCTTTTATGAGAGAAGCCATTAACATTACTGTATCGTCATAACCTTCTGCTGCTGCTTTTTGTAATTCTGGAAATACTCCAGTACTTTCAATTGCGCTATTAAGTAATGGACAACCTCCAGCAATAGGAGGATTATTAGCTGCATCTTGATATACAAGGAATATTGCAAGGATTTTATCGATTGCTGTCTTTTTATTTTCCATTGCTTTATGAAAATGACTCCACATAATCTCACCACTTTTGTCGTAGGCAGCAAGGACAATTTCTTCTTTATTTTTGAATCTACGATAAATAGATCCTTTAGGTAGTTCAGTAGCTGTCATTATATCCTGGATGGATGTGCGAGTTATCCCATTTGTATTAAATAAATATAAAGATGTTTCAATAATTTTTTCTTTTACCTTATCAACTTTAGTCATGCTTTGTAATCCTCCTAATAAAAACGATCTTAATATTCTAGGTAATGTTTACCTCTATTTTCTTAATTTTTTTGTAAGTATAAATAAATTTGGAACAGAAATATCTTATGGAAACCTCAAACAATACAGTTTGAAAAGAGGTTAATCAAATTGTATTATCCATATAATCAGAGTGAATTTTCTGCCAAAAACAACATGACCAATTGTTTAATTCAGTCATTTTATTCAACTAATTTTACCTAAAATCGTAGAAGATGTAAAAATATATATTTTAGTGTATAGACATATGATTATTATATATAATCTCTATTAATATGTTTAGCTAAAGTGTTTGAACTACCCCCACTTTCACTTCATATATTAGGATATCTACCGCATTCCTTGCGGTTAAAAGCCTTATCACTTCATTCTTTAAAAAGGAAATCGTTAATAATTAATGAGTACTGAAATTTAATTGTAAATAAGAAACTCACATATAAGTATTTTGTATTTTTGTCATTTTGATTTTGTTAATACTTTGTAAAAAGGATTAACAAAACTAGAAACTTATAGTATCATTAGTTTTCGGACCGAACCGTCCGGTTTGGAATCTTATATAAATATATTTAGAAGGAGAACTTAATGCAGAAAGAAAATTCAAAGATTGTAGGTAATTTAATTAGGAGGATAATAAAATGAACTTTATAAAAATGAATAAAAAAGAACTTACTATGCTAATAATCTTTACACTGTTTGTACCATTTCAAATTGGCTTGTACATATTATTTGGCATATCACTTTTAGCTAATGTCAATTTAGTTGAATCAGAATTTGTTCTTAGTGCCCTCGGTTTTACTGTACCTGCTATTATAGGAATAATTTTCTTTAGGAAAGAAATCATTCAAAGTTTTACTTATTTTAAAGAGAAGACAATTTTGAAAATAGTAAGTATTCCTATGGTGGTTTTATTTATGGTAATTGTGGAACAGTCTATTATGCGTTTTCTAGCAACTGGTCAGCCAGAGAACCAAGAACAGCTTCTTGAAACGGGTGCAGAGGTACCTATTATATTTACATTGCTTATAATTGGTATTCTGGGACCAATACTTGAAGAAATTGTGTTTCGTCACATATTAATAAATCGTTTTTCTTATCATATTGGTACTGCTATTGCATCTATCATTTCGATCATTATTTTTACACTTCTTCATACAAACCAGCTTTCGGATATTGCTATTTATTTACCTGGCTCGGCGATACTTACTGTGGCTTATCTTATTTCTAAAAGATCCATTGCATATGTAATAGCGATACATATATTAAACAATTGCCTTGGTTTCATTCTATAAGAAATTAGACTTAGTTCTTTTGCAAAGTAAAAAAATAGAAACAGATATTGATAAATGAGGAGTACAATTTAGACAGTGACTAATGATTTATGAAATTCCTTGTACGTCGAAATACCGCAGTTTGGATGTAAACTGCGGTTTCTTTTATATAGGGGGGCCCACTGCATCACAATTAAACTAAAAAAGGAAATACCATGACTAATATATGTTCTCCTTATATCCCATTACAGTAAACATTTTTGGAAAATATCCAGAATTTTATTAGCGAGTTAGTAGTTGAAGAAAAATTTGTTCCTCAGCCCTTAAGTTATAATACATAAAAATTAAATTGCTTAGTTAAGAGAAAAGATGAAGTATCAATTTTGCTTAAAGTATCTAAACTACCTTGATTTTTTCTTATACAGCAAACTATATCAAGTGATTAAGGAACTCATTTTTGAGGCTCAAGTTAGATATGTATATAAAATTAGTATGAAGGTGTGAAATCAATTATAAAATAGTAGCTTTAGAATAAATGAAAAGAGAAATAAA
>NZ_QKQR01000059.1:0-8428 GCF_008042305.1 Bacillus sp. AY18-3
AGGACGTCGCCAAGCAACTATTAAGACGAGTCAGAATGACTCGTCTTTTTTGTATGCTTTCATACCTCTGTTAATTGCCTGCTTAACTCCTTCTAAATAGGCGAATCCATACCTTTTATCTGGTTCTAAGTAAGTACCTTCTGCCCATTCATTCCACGCATTAATAAATAAAAACTCGCTGTTGTAAAGAGAATAGGTACGCTGGATTTGTTTGCTTAAATATATCGTGAACTTCCTAGGGGTAGAACCTAGGAAGATGCTGCTATTTAAGTCTTTGCGGCGTGCTGTATTGTCCCAGTCAACAAAGGCACCAGGAAATGTTTTTTTCTCTGGAGGAGATCGTTTTAGTATATACATCCACACTTTATCATAATCCCAAGCGTTTATTTGTTTACCAGACTCATATATTGTTTTATTTATGTCTGAAGAGCTATCATGAGCAATTGTATAAAAAGGCTCGAATTCAATGCTAGCATCAAATCCATTTATATTAGGAAGTGGAAAGCTGTTTAATGTTTCTGCAAAGTATATACCTTTCAAACCATTTTCTTGTGCGAGTGTATTCCAATAATGAAGCATTTGTTCACAATGAGGGATATGCCCGGGACGATAAATAATGAATAGTGGTTTATCGTCTATACGGATATATCTCTCATCTTGGAAAGCTTGCAATAAATACTCAAAGTGCTCTTTCCAATCCGATAATTCTCCATAATTTTGAGGCATTAATATGTGACTATCAAGACCATCCCAAGTTTTTGTCCACGGTTCATTTGCCCAAGAAAGGCAAAATGGAAAATCTGGTTCTTTCATCTTAAGTACCTCATTAAAGGGTGCCTCCAATAGCCTCTTCCCTTTAAACCAGTAATGGTAATAACAAAAACCATATATGCCATGTGCTTTGGCGATTTCTGCTTGCCATTTTCTTACGGATGGGGTGGTTAAGTCATAATAAAAATCTTGATAAGGTTCTCTAGGTTGGTAATGTCCTGAAAATAAAGGTCGTGCACTTTTAGTATTTGTCCATTCAGTAAACCCTTTCCCCCACCATCGGTCATTTTCTTTTATTTGATGAAACTGTGGTAAGTAAAAAGCGATTATTTTCAAGATATATCCCCCTTATGTTCTTCGTAGTTCAAGTGGTGGGAAGTTACTTTTGATTTTTCGAATCTAGTTAAAACATGAGATATGTTATTTACTTACTGTGTTTATGCTGCATAATGAATTCTTTTGTACAGTGTGCTTAATATGGAAATCTTTGATGATTTAATATATACGGCTGAGATACAAAATGATCTTCATTATACAATGAGCGAAAAGAGTTAATCTTTTTGGAGAACAAATAGAGCTTGGGGTAACCGGTTTGTATCATCAAAAAAGTCCCGTAGCTTTAAATACTTCTCATAGTGGTTTTTAATATAAGTTCTAGGTATAACGGTTTCCCCGTAGAAGCTACTGTTTCTAACGTCTCCAGCTCCCGTAGGGCTGTGGACAAAATTGCCGCTTTCATAATCCGAGATGGCACGATTTATATCTGGAAAAGCTTGAGATAAAGTTTTATGCCATCCCGTTTGAATTAATTCAGGGTGTTCCTTAAATTGTTGACAGAAATCGAGAAAATAGCGTGCTTGTGTTGTGGCGATGAAGATGCCACCTGGACGAAGAATTCTTGAAAATTCCTTTATCCAATTTTCTGCTGTTTCTTCGGATAAATGTGAGAATACAGAATAAGCGAATATGATATCTAATGAATTGTCATTAATAAATTCTACAGGAGGTTGTGGGTTGGCTGTTTTATATATCCCTCTTCCTAACGTTTCATTACAAAGAGTAATCATGAGGGGATCTACATCAATACCAAGTAAATTTTCATCGCGAACATCTTTGAAAAAGAAGCGTATGATTCTTCCCCATCCGCAACCAAAGTCTAAAATTTTACGTCCTTTATTCAAAGGAACACCTAGATTTTGGGCATATGTTTTTACATGGCTATAAAACAAATATGCTTCATAAAGAGCATGTTCATAGGAAGCACCTACAAACTGTTGTTGAATTTCTTCAGGGGGGAACATAGGTACTGGAATGCCATTTATCTTTGTTTGTGAGCAACTTTGTATAAATAGATTTAGAAGTTCAACATCAGAAAGCGGGCTAACAAGGTTATCAAAATCATTTCCTAACTTGAAGTTATTCATTTGTTAACCTCCAAATTATATAGTACCTAAAAATTATTTTCGTGTTTTTTACTAATAAAAACGTGTAGAAATTCAGCATCTAACCCCAGTGATCTATCCTTTTGTAAATAAACAATGGTATACATATTTGCATGTGTATAAATATATTCAATCATATCTTGACCCCAATCAAATGTTACTAAAGACCCGTTCTCATCAATAGGATTACCATGATAAATTGGCTCCTCAATATATTCGATTCCTTCTTTATTGATTCTTGCTCTTTGTAAAGTCTTTGTGAGTGTATGATACCAAGGGACAGTAAACACATGAGCACCGCCAGGCTTTAATACACGCTCTATTTCTTTAAAGGCTTTGTTTGGCTCCATTACATGTTCAAAGACATCTTGAGTAATGAACAAATCAAAAGATTCATTTTGGAAAGTCATATCTTCTAAGTTCTCACATCTAATTCCTTGAAAGTATTGGCCGAGAGGATAGTTTTTAAAGTATTGAGAATACGTATAGTTTTTGCAGTTTTTTATAAGTAGCTGAGTTGTAATTCCCCCAGGAGAGGATTCGTGGATATGATAGGAACCCCATTTAGGAAAAAATGTATTTAAAACATGGATTATAGCTCGCTGCCTTGGTATAGAGTGGCATGTAGAACATAAGTAATGATCTCTAAGCCAATCATTATGCTCTATAAATGTAGTTTCCTTCTCACAAATAACGCAATATCCATTATTGTGCTTCAAATTACCTTCCACATGACATCACTCCTTTGTAAAAAAATGCATATGACACACACGTCAACAATCAGTGAAATCAAAGAGAGTGGGTGGAAATTAGGGAACCCATAAAAGTGAGATTGGTAGAATGGAATAATTAGCGGGAGAGAACCCCACGCTAATTAAAGTTTCACTTTATGCTATGCGATACATTCGCTTTTATTCATTGAAGAATGTATCGACTTAGAATATCCCTTTTGTGTACGGATACATTTCAAAGTCTTGTGCATATATTTCTGTAACTAACGCCATTGTTTCTTCATCATAAAAGCTTTCATATGTTGGAAAGCGAGGGAAGGTGGCATCTGTAATGCTGAGTTCTGCATAGCTTCCTGTATAAAGCATCTTATGAGCCCGATGATGATCTGAATTTGTAAGAAGCGCTAAATTGGATTTAATCAAATCGTACGTGTGTTCTATCTTAGTGATTTGTGTATTAAAATCTTCTAAAGGAATATAGTATTGGATGAAATTTTCTTCACCTGGAACGTATTGCTGACTAAAATGTATGTCCATTGCTAGGGAATTTGAACCCAATGCTCGAATGTAATATAAAAATTGTTTAAATGATACTCCACGGTTACTATATTTGTCATTATACAAATAGTGGCGGATATTTTCCCATTGAGGGCTAGCATATGGATTGTCAGCAAGTAATAAAAATGAGCTGACGGCCCTTTTGTAGGGATTCCGTACAAGTTTACAAACATCTTTATTTGCTGTTAGAAGCCCATTTTGTAACTCTGGTATGTAGTTAGTGTTGTTTTTATACACCCAGAATTCATAGTAATGAATAAAGTCATGGTATTTCTTTGCTTCATTAAACAATCCAATTTGAAAAAAGAACCAATTAGCTAAGGCGGTACATCCGCTTCTATGGCTCCAGAATAGTATAAGTGGAAAGTCTTTATGGAAATGTGGGATTCGATCTTTATGTAGGATTACATGATTTAAAAGCTCTTGATTTACACTCTTCATACATGTAGTGCTCCTTTTTGAAATTTTTATTTATGGAGAAGGGAAGTTTTTACTAATCCAATATATTCATGGGAATGAGTAAATAGTATGAGTGTTTTTTGCGGTCAGCTTAAATAAGATAGCGATTCTAAAAGGAAAATATAAAATAAAGATAATGAAAATTTATAGGAAGCATACAATGATAAGAGGATGAATAATAGCAGTGACCAAGTTCATTTAGTTGCATTTCTAGGTGTGATAAGCAAAAATCTTATTACTAGAGAGGATATTATGAGGAAGAATAATTATTTAATAGTAGGTGGAAATAGTTTCATTGGTATTAACCTCGCATTAGGTTTATTGAAACAAGGTCAAACTGTCAAAGTATTTTCCAGACATATAAATAATTTTCCTCAAAATATTATAAGTGATGTTGAATTTATTAAAGGTGATTTAGCAAATGTTGAAGATATATATAAAGCTTTAGTGGATGTGGATATTATTATTTATTTAGCTGCAACGTCTAATGTAGCAACTTCAATTGAAGATGTTTTCGGAGATATAAACAGTAGCTTTTTTTTTCTTAACTTCATGGAAAGTGTTAAAAATTTTCCTGTTAAAAAAATCGTTTTAGCATCTTCTGGAGGCACGGTTTATGGTGAACCGGAATATTTACCTATTGATGAGGAACATCCATTAAAACCACTTTCTCCTTATGGAATAACAAAAGTATCGCTTGAAAATTACTTGTACTTTTATAAGAAAAAATACGGAATTGACTATGTTGTATGTAGATATTCTAATCCATATGGAAAATATCAAAATCCTTTAAAGAAAGTTGGGGCAATAAACTGTTTTTTGTATCAGCATCTCAGTAATGAAAAGATTAATATATATGGGAATCCACAAGAGATTATTCGAGATTATATTTATATCGATGATTTAGTTGAAATCACTATACAACTATCAAAATTAAATCGTTTGAAATCTTGTGTATATAACATAGGGAGCGGCAAAGGCCTCTCTTTAAAACGAATTATAGTAGAATTGGAGAAATTAACGGAAAGAAAAGTGGACTTTACCTGCTATAAACAAAGGCAAGAAAATGTTCAAAAAATCATTTTAAATATAGATAGAGTAAGACGAGAATGTAACTGGGAACCGAAAATAGATTTCAAAAGTGGAATTAGATTAAATAAGCTATGGATTGAAGAGTTCTTATATAGTAAAAAATAATAAACCATGCCCTACTTTTGTATAAGTAGAGCGTGGTTTATTATTTTATTTCTTTTTTTATTACCCAAAGGTCTTGATGTTCCCACCAAAAACCTTCAGTGTATTTTTTGATGATAGGGTTATAGGGCAATAATTTAATTTTGTCACTTACGTAAGAGGGACTAACGATCGTTTGCCCGTATTGATGAACATCCAAATCCAATTGTTCACTAGAAGGGAGAAACCAATAACCCTGTTTATTTAAATCTGGAAAGCTGAAGTACTTTTTACTTTGATAACCATGAGTTGTGAAAATGAGTAAGCCTTCAGGAGAAACAGCATTATACAATGTTTGAAGCCAACGAAACCAAGTTGTATCAGGCATATGAGAAAAAAAGGATAGACAAAAAACGATATCATACGTAGAGGAGGTCAAATTTACTTGTTCAGGTTCAGGGTGAGATAAGATAGAAGAAGTATTTAATGTACGTTCAATAAAAGTAATAGCCTCTTCATGTATATCGCAGGTAGTTATACTTAAGTTCGTTTGTAGGTTTAATAAATGACGTGTTACGCAGCCATATCCGGATGCGAATTCTAATAATTTTATTGGAGTGTCTATAGGAGGATAAAAGGATGTAATTAAATCTAAGAGTGTTTCTGCGGATTTTCTCCCATCTTGAAAATAATAATCTATCGCTTCTTTTTTAGATGGGAAGACTGGATTAGTGACAAGGAATTGAAAGATATGATCCTCTGGATGGATACTTGCATTTACATTGTAGTTGTGTGCAATTTGAGAAATCAAATCTTTATTTGCCTCTATAAATTCTTTCAATGAGTAACCCCCCTTAAATAATAGTAACGTCTTACAAGAGATACTGATGGCGAAGAAAATATATCATTCAATCTTCAAATATGCTTTAAGATACTTTCTATATGTGTACATTTTCTTTTTTGAAATGTCGTCGATAGTAAAGGTTTCTTTAATGAAATTCTGCATTTGTACAACTTCACTGTAATGGGAATATGAATCTTCTGTTCTCGTTACGCTATTTGTATGTCGTCTATGATAGTTTAACGGTTTTGGATTGAAATAAATGTTCCCCTCTTTAAGAATAGAAACATAGAAAAACCAATCACCAGCTACTTTAAACTTTTCTAATTGTTTTTCTGTAGTTTTTATATCTATGTTTTTAAAAACTACACTTGAGACATTAGGTATGGTGTTTTTGATAAGTAATGTATCTTGTATTTCATCTATCCCTTTTCGGAAATAAGAACTTTTCCATTTTCCTTTATCAATATCATTTGTGTAATCTAAATAATGATTGGCTAGGATATTTCCTTGTTCATCTATTTGTTTTGATTGTGTGTAGCTTAAGGTAACATCACCATTTATATGAAACCCTTGTATTACTTCTTCTAAAAATGTCTGATCACATAAGTCATCAGCCTCTGCAATCCAAATATAATCACCGGTTGCTGCAGAGACGCCTTTTATCCATTGTTTAAATACAGAACCAGAGTTTTTATCATTAATAATCTGCTGAACTTTTAGGTGGGGCTTATTTTCGTTTGAGAGCAGCTGTTTAAATATAGATACGCTATTGTCAGTAGAGGCATCGTCTAGGAAAATTAGTTCGTAAAGGGGATAGGTTTGGTTTAATATGGATTTAACTCGGTCAGGTAAGTATTTTTCGTAATTATAGTTCGGTATGATTACGCTTATTTTTTTGTAATTATGATCAAGTAGGTTTAACAGTTGATAAATGTAATGAAGAAAGTTAAAATCTTTTTCAATAAGCTCTTGGCCAAAGCGCCCTTTTTGTAATCGTAAGTCTTCATCTCCAATAAATTCATATATTCTTTCCAGCACCTGCGGTAAATTTAAAAAGTCTACTAAGGCGCCAGTTTGTTCCGTAACAACATCTTCAAAACCTCCAGCGTTTTTAAACCCTATAACAGGGACTTTTGTATCTAATGCTTCTAAAACAACGTTTGGAAAAGGATCTTCTCTTGAAGTTAATAAATATAAATCAGCCCCGGCGTTATATAAACCGATATCTGGAGTAGGCTCAACTAATGTGAAATGTGCTGTATATCTTGGGGATAGTGTGTTAAAGAAATGAACATCCGTTCTCCCGACCCAGATAAAATGAATATTCGTATGAACTTTTCTTACTGAGTAAGCAATAAGTGAGAATAAATCTATCCCTTTCCGATGATCAGCAAAACCTACTCCCAAAATGATTTTGCTATCTAGAGGCAGGTTGTGTTTTTTTCGTAATTCGCTTCTAGCTTTTGCAATATTGTTCTTATAAGGATTGTGGTTAAACAAGCCTTGAGGGAGGATGTGACATTTTTGATGATCTAATTGGGTGATTGTACGGAATTTTTCATACACGTACTGTGAAGGGAAGACAATTTTGTAAGCAAACTGGGCAATGTTTCTCGCTTTCCCCTCGGCAGAGTACTGTTGTATTAAATGCGGCAATTCATGTATTAATGAAATAACTTTTATATTGTGTTTAGCTAGTAATGCAACTATGTCACCACTTATGACGGTACTACATATGGCGATGGTATAGTCTTGTGATAGTAACTTCTTTATTAATAATTCGACCCTTTTTTCTGTTGGGTAGTCTTCCTCTAGGCAATAAACAGGACCATACTTTTGAAAATCGTGGATTAAAATGCCCGTTCCAATAGAAATAATTGCGACGGAGTAATGAAAGTTTTCTTTAAGAGCTTTAATAGTATGTAAAGAAAGCAGCTGTGCTCCGTGGAAATGGGCATCATGGGATACATAAATGGTCTTCTTATTAACATGCATTTCATAACGCCTCCTAAGTTAATTAGATTTTTAGTAAATGCATGGTGTATTTATAATTCCTAGAGAGAAGTGGTAGGAGATAATTGTGAATACAGCTGGAATGTACTCGAAATAAAAAGTGCTACCTTTAATATATATTTGTTTGGCTTGCTATTCATTCTTTAGAAAGGTGTAAGTAAGAAAGTATAAACTGTCGATTATGAAAGTGATTGCAACAGTTTATTAATCTCTAGGAACGGAGTATAAATGAAGAAGGTTCAATACCCTTTAGAATTTATAAAATAAAAAGGATAAAAGGTATTGACGATTAGGATATAGAGGTGTAATATAGAACAAGTCGCCGATGCAATAACGCAGAACGCGGTAAACAAAATGAAAAACTTAGTTGACATTAACTAATGAAGATGTTAACATAAGGGAGTCGCAAATGAGCGACCAAGTAGTTCTTTGAAAAC